>NZ_FMUF01000024.1:0-50226 GCF_900100985.1 Nitrosospira sp. Nsp1 | reverse complement strand
GTCAGCTGCTTGAGTATCCCGTTCTCACCAAGCAGGTCTTCCGGTTTCTGGTAATCAGCCAGCAATCGATCGATCAGGTCGGGCTCTACTATTTTACGTTTGGTCATCGTTCTTCCTTATGGATGACAGTCTCCTGTCTAATGACCGATTACACAAAATTATTTACACCCCCGACCTGCCCTGGTAATAGGTGAATCAGGGTATAGCACCGACGGCTTCTGCATGAGCTTGCTAAATTTGGTCCGAGGATGCAGTCTTTGATTTTTGCCTGATTGAAAGGTCCGATCGGCCCATCAATCGATACCGACACAACTTCCAAGGTTGTTGCACGCGGGGGAGACCAGGCAAAACGATGCAACTTGGCCTCCTTCCATCTTCAGCTTCAATACTTTTATTTCAATTTCGCCTGGATTTTCTGGGCATGCTCAAGGTGGGAGACAAACGCGGGGCGTACCTTTACCAGCAAGGCCTTCAACTCCTCGTTCTTGACGTTGGGCACCAGCTTATTGTCAGCCACATCGATTACTTTTTTGTGGAGGTCGATTTCGCCGTCAATGTAGGCTTTGTCGAAATCCTTGCCGCTCAGGCGCTCTAACTTTTCAAGATTCTTCTTGCCATCTTCGTTCAAGCTCTTGCTGATCGGGTTATCCTGGGGCGTTACATTGAGCTTGGCAGCCAGTTCCTTGGCTTCCTTGTTGACGTCGGTGTGCTCGCCGACCATACGATGGGCGTATGCATGGACGTCTCCGTCAGATGCTTTTTTCTTGGCAAGATTGCCGGCATCGATATCAACCTGATTGGCGGTAACTACGATATGCGCAATTTCAGCATCATTCAGGTCGCCTTTCTTGTTTGTTTCCGCGTGGACTGCAAACGCGGGAAGTATCAAGGCAATTGTCAACATGAGTAAATTTTTCATCGGTTTCTTCTCCTTAATGTTCGATTTATACGGAATGACTGCCATGTCAATAAAAAGGGAACGATTGCCACGTCGATAAAGCTGGCTCGACAATAATGGGGATGCGCCGCGCAAAACTCTGTTCGATAGCAAACATAGGAATCCCACTGTATCTACATGGTTTTTTTACTTTTATTGCGGCGGTAATGCTGAATAGCCGGGGCTGTGCGCTATCGCACGGAACTTGCCCTCGCGCTTCATGAAAATCATGGATATCGCAGCGTTGGCGAAATTAATTTTATTTTAATGCAGGAGACATTCATGGAAAAATCCAAAAAAAATAAAGATGATGAATCAAAGGCAGATGAGCCCGTGGATCAACTGCCTGATGAATCGGATGAAGGTATTCCCGTCAGCGAAGAAACCCGTGGGAATAGAGCCGAAGAAAAAATAGAGAATCGCACCAACAAAAAACAAGAGACGCACGAGGAAGCGAAATCCATCACCGGATCTGAACCGCATCACGATACCAGAAACGAACACCCGGATTCCGGACCTGCTCCTCTCGACCGGTATTAGCCAAGGTCTTCCTGGAAGATAGCCATAGCCCTGAATTCTGGCGGTTCAAACGAAACGGGCACCAGCCAAACCTCCTGTTCCCGATGCCAGAGGCACGATCCCGCGACCTATTGCATGCACAAAACGGCGCGTTTCGTGCATGCTTTGTCCGAGGCAATACGGCTCATTTTATGAATGGTTGAGTGGCTCCAGAGGGCGTGCGCTCCTCCAGGGTTCGCCTGTCTGGATAGCGGGAGATTGTTATGCAGGTAATCTGGGTCCGGTCGGAAAATATCGAAGGCAAAATCGGGAGACCGCTATAGCCGATAAGTAAGATCCAAAGCCAAGTCTGTACGTTCCAATTATCAAGTAGGTGTGATGTGAAACCACCACATTACGCGCTTCGATACCCCCCTTGCTTTAACCCAAATTCTGCGTTTGATTGCTCATTTTTCGGTTCATTTGTCGAACTAAGCATCAATCTTGCCGGTGCCCCGTACTGCTGGGGGTATCAATGACACAGAAGCGCCTTCGGCGAGGCGTATCGCTTGGTCTCCTTGAGCCTTTTTACGCGCTCTCGACCACCGGTAGGTGTACTTTAGTCCAATTGGACTTTGCATCGAAATGGGTATGATGCATTTCTATCGTTCGAAGCCAAAGATGGGCTATCGAAAAATAATCCGCCGGTTAAGTTCTGGATGGCTTGGACGACGTGACGGATACCGATAACAATCTCAGGTGTCCTGATTGTGGAACAGGATTGGCTGACAACTGTAAAGGGCTGGAAGAGGCAGAAAGAAACAGGCCTTATTCAATAATACGCACTGCATATTACTGTTTGAAGAGGGGACACAATGAAATTTGTATCAGTACTCAGAAAAACTTGCATAGCACTTGGGTTGGCAGGCACGCTCATTGCGTTACCTCCTGCTTACGCGAGTTTTTACCACGAAGCGGGCAATGCGGGGATCACGGCTGAAACCGCCGAATACATTTCCTGGGATACGTCAACCATATTCGGCGCGCTGCACGTTAACGATGGCGCCGACGTCTACGGTTTTGAATGGGCGGGCGGGTTCTTCTTTGCCGATACCTTAGGGTCCAATTTCGATACGATGCTGTCACTTTTTGATGAATCAGGCAATGTGCTTGCATTCAACGACGACTTCGAGTAACCACTGTTCTCTCAAGTTTCCATGGAACTCGACCCTGGCAATTATTTTCTCGGGATAACGTATTACCCTAATAATTATGAGAGGGAGATGCAGTATTACCGATTGGAGAAAGGTATTGAAGGGTCTTATCAAATTCAAAAAAGTGTCGCAGCGCCCATTCCGCCGCAATTGCCGATTGTAGGAGAGGACATAACTAATGTTCCTGAGCCGGCAACGCTTGCACTGCTTGCCGTCGGCTTTCTCGGCCTCATGCTCGACCGTCGTCGAAAAACATATCTCATGAGTGACTCTATTTTTCGAGCGCAAACATGAGCGCTGATTTTTTCACGCTACACCGTCCCGAGCCTCAAACATCAGCTTCAGCTTTCAATATGGTGGAATAGGCGGCAGGTTTGAGTAGCCGGCCTCGGCCAATCCCACCTCTTGCTGCGGCGAAGCGTCACCCTTTTCGATGGGTTACGCTTCGCCGTCCCGTCCCCATCCTGCCGGAAACTGATTCTCCGGAATTGAGGAGCTATTTTATGGTGCTGAAAGTATGACAAAAAGAAGGAATCGAATTTCTTTTCATATGGGATTCGCCGTAACATTATTAGCAAATCCCGTTTTAATGCCCTCGGTTCATGCCCAGCAGAATCTCACCTGGGATGCCAATGGTGCGGCGGCGGGCGCCGGTGGTACCGGAAGCTGGGACACGAGTTCTCCAAGCTGGTTCAACGACACTACCTTTCAGGCATGGAATAACCTGGCGTCCGACAATGCGATCTTCGGTGGAACAGCAGGCAGGGTGACGCTCGATACGCCAATCGCGGCGTACAATCTTACCTTCAGTACGAATGGTTATATTATCGATGGCGGCACGCTTACGCTTGGCGGCGCCAGCCCCACGGTTATCGTCGACGCGCCAATGGCGATAATCAACTCGAATCTTGGCGGCAGCAGCGGCTTGAGGAAAGGCGGAGCGGGTACACTGGTCCTGACCGCTGAAAACCTGGGCTTCAGCGGCGTGACGACGGTCACCGACGGCACGCTGCGCGTGGATAATGCTAATGCGCTCGGTACCTCGACGGCAGCTTCCGACCTAGTACTGAACAAGAATTCGACTTTCTTTTTCAATACGGACTTCACGCACGATTACACCCTGATGGGCAACACGGTGAACGTGCAAGGAGGAGAAGGCGCTACCTGGAACGGTTCTCCAACGCTGACGCTGTCGACAATATTGAACTTGAATGGAGCAAACGGCACATTATCGGGGAACCTAGGCGATACCGGCACCCATGTGCTTTACCTGACAAGGGACGGCATGGGTCGCATGACGTTGTCAGGGGACAATACTTATACGGGCGCGACCACGGTAACTCAGGGCATTCTGCAACTGGGTAGTGCGAATGCACTCTCGTCCGGCAGCAACCTGGCGTTCAACGGCGCGATTGGCACAGGCGGCTCAATCGAGTTGACGAGTGTTTCGGGCGATTTTACACGGAATCTTGGCACGGGCGCCGGGCAGGTACGATGGGTCGGAGATGGTGGTTTCCAATCCTCCGGATCGAATCGGGTTGTTAATATTGGTGGCGCCGGTACCACGCTGACGTGGGGGAGCGGCGGTTTTGTGCCTACCGGCAACCGGCTCATCCTGGGTACTTCCAGCAATGCCATGCTTGATTTCCAGAATGGAATAGATCTCGGCAGCGCGCTTCGCACGATTCAGGTCGAGGGTGGTGCCAGCAGCAGCCATGCTCGGATCAATGGTGTCTTGTCTGGAGCCGGCGGGCTCAATATTGCCGGAAACGGTGCATCTCTATTGGAATTGACGGCCGCCAACACCTACACGGGCGGCACGGTTTTGACTTCCAGCACGCTATTGGTGAGCTCGGACGAAAACCTCGGTGCTGCCTCGGGTACGCTTACCTTCAATGGGGCCACGCTGGTAAACACAGCGGCTTTCTCGACGGGGCGCGGCATAACGCTCAACACAGCCAATGATACCTTCCAGACCGATGCGAATCTGGTTGTCAGCGGGGTAATCAGCGGCGGCGGCAGCCTGAACAAGACCGGATCGGGCGCGCTCATCCTGACCGGTGTCAATACCTATGCGGGGGGCACGACAATTGCTGCCGGTACCTTGCAGGTCGGCAACGGCGGCACAACCGGCAGTATCTCGGGCGATGTGATGAATAACGCGGTGCTGACCTTCAATCGTTCCGACGACATCAGCTATGGCGGCATTATCTCCGGTACGGGGTTGCTGAATAAAGAGGGGGCCGGTGTGCTGGCATTGACCGGTGACTCAAGCGGTTTTGGCGGACATATGTTCGTCAATGACGGCACGCTCGCGATAAGCGGGACGCTGGGCGGAATGCTGGATGTGCTGGCGGATGGCCGTCTGCAAAGCACCGGCACGACTGGAACAACCATTACAGCCGGTACAATTGCGCCAGGAAACTCGATCGGCACGCTGACTGTCAACGGCAACTACACCCAGCTCCCCGGATCCACTTATGAGGTGGAGGTTGAGCCGGGCGGCCGCAGCGATCAGATTATCGTCAAGGGGTTGGCGGATATTAAAGGGGGTACGGTTTCCGTTATCCACGCGAGCGGCTATTACGCACCTGGCAGCCGCTATACTATTCTGACAGCCGACGGTGGCTTGACGGGCCGGTTCGATACGCTCACTCAGAATTTACCGCTCATTAATCTCGGCCTGGTCTATGATCCAACCCATGTTTATCTTGATGTGCTCCGGTTTTGCGCTATGGCTGGCACGCGTAATCAGTGTGCTGCCGGGAATGGCGCGGAGAGCCTGGGACCTGGCAATCCGATCTATAGCGCCATCGTTGGCTTACCTGACCAGGAGAGCGTGCGGCAGGCATTCAACAACCTCTCCGGCGAGGGCCACGCGAGTGAAAAAGCTGCAATAATCGAGGACAGCCGCTTCGTGCGTGAAGCTGTCTCTGATCGGGTGAGGCAAGCCTTCAGCACGGATGCCGCGCTGGCCCAGGAAATGCCGGGTCAGACGCTGCAGCGGAATCCGACCACGGGGCGTGCCTTTTGGAGCCGTGCTTTCGGCTCTTTCGGTCATCGCAACGGGGACGGCAATGCCAGCCGTATCAGCCGCAATATCGGCGGGGTCTTCATTGGGGGCGATATGCTGATTGCGGATAAATTTCTCATTGGCATCGCCGGCGGCTACAGTAATGCTTCATATAACGTCAGCCAGCTATTGGCGAGCTCCAGTGATAATTATCATATCTCGGTGTATGGCGGCACACAGTGGGGCCCCCTTGGGCTACGCCTTGGCTCGGCATATGCATGGCATGACCTTGAAACCAACCGAAACATCGCCTTTGCCGGCTTCTCCGATCATGCCAAGGCAAGCTACACTGCACATACCGCCCAGGTATTTGGCGAAATAGGTTACAGTCTGCCGTTTACCACTATATCGCTTGAGCCATTCGGCAGAATTGCCTATGTCAACCTTGATGCGAATAGTTTTCAGGAACGCGGCGGGCCCGCAGCCCTGCGCAGCAAGAAGGATAACCAGGGCACTGCTTATACGACTGTTGGTCTCAACGCCGCTAAAGTATTCTCAAGTTCCGACAGGATGACCACCACATTGCGCGGCTCGCTCGGCTGGCGCTATGCCTTTGGCGAAATGACGCCGATCTCGAGTTTTGCCCTTCCCGGCGGATCTTCCTTTACCACTGCAGGCGTACCGATCGCGGGCGATGCTGTGGTCATGGTCGCGGGCATGGATGTAAATATTGTCAAAGCAGCCACCTTCGGCATTTATTACAACGGGCAGGTATTGCGCAATATCGTGGATAACGGTGTCCGTGCGAATCTCAGCTGGAAATTCTGAGCAATTTTTAAAGGGGACATTCGACTACACCCTTGCAACGTCGATATTATCCTAAATCCTGTAGTTGACCGCTCATTAGGGGCAACCTTACTTTTCTTTCTGTTGTAAGCTTCTATACAATAAGGTGAATATAAAAAACTTTCGCTATCCGCAGGTGAAGCGCATGAATTCTGTTCTCAACAAGCGATAGGATCTATGAGGAGGCGCGGTATGAAGAAAATAAGACCAGAAGGCTCAGCTATCGGTTTTATGCTCGCAATGATAGTTACTGCCGGATTCACCGCTGATGCCGCGCGGGCTGCGCCTGAGAAAGTTCCCGCGCCAGGGTTTGCGTGGAAAGATGGCGCCGAAGTCTACACCACGGTTTGCGCTTATTGTCATGAAGGGGGTCCTGTGGGGCCACAGATTCGTGGTCGTGAGCTTCCTGCAGTGTATATCCGCACGGTGGTGAGAAGCGGATTCCGAGCGATGCCTGCTTTTCGGGCTGCCGAGATCGACGACGAGTCGCTGGCAAAACTGGCTGAATATATCTCGAAGAATTGAATCGACCAGCAGTAACCGATAAGCGCAGGGAGGCTGAACAATGGACGTTAACAGACGTAATCTTATGAAAGGTGCGCTGACCGGCGGGACACTGCTGGCGTTGGGCATTCCTGCGGGCGCGTTTGCAACCCCAACGAGAAGGGTGGAAAGATTCGGCCTACTGCTGGGAAACACACCCGTAGATGCCGCGTTTGCCGCTGGTTTTCGCTCGGCCGCTCAATACTCCGCCAAGGGTGGTGGAGCGGTGGCGGCAGGTGCGAGAGACGGACACGGCTCACCGCAAGTGATAAAGCTGAAAGGTGGACTGCTCAGCGACTATGAGATAGCGGCACGGTTGCTGGAAAAGTCCCGCGGCACACGTTGGGTTGCCGTCATGGATGATGGCAGCGCAGCGGTTTTCACGGAACTGGTGCGGAATGCCGGCGCCAGGTTACTCTTGCTGGGTTCGCATATTTCTTCCGGCCATGCCTCCACGCAAGGCATTTTCCCTGATATTCCCAGGCTTCGCCATGTATGGGCGGGGGCATCGCCTGCGCATAGCGCGGCGGGCATTCTTGCTTCCCAGCTCATTGGGAATCAGGGCGGTTTTTCCATAACAGAGAATTTTTTTTCCGCAGAGCATTCTGCCACGCAGGCGCAGACCGATAGTGCAACGACAGACGGATTTATTCCCGGCTTCCTGACCTATCGGCTTGATGGACCGGATGCGATTCATCTTCATTGCTCCGGTCTTTCGCTCTCGAATGGCTGCGAATCGCTGGGCTGGAGTAGCGCGGGAAGATGGGCGCCTGTTTCGCAGCAGGCCCCCGTGCGTGGAACAGTCATAGGGACCGGGCACCCGCGATCCGCAGGCTGGGTGGAATCGGTAGGGTATGCGGTAATGGCTGCGGCGCTGGGAATGGGTGCGCTTCAGGAATTCTGCTCCAGTCGCGCGTTCGTGCATCGGTCAGTTGCGGGAAACAGAGGCGAACGGATCGATGCGGCGGAGTTTACGTCATTCGTAATCGATATTTAGCGTAGCACCGAGGAGAACAAGCTATGGCCAGCAAATATATTGCACTGCCCAACGGTGTATCCGAAAATACTTTCGATGCCGCCATCAATGAGTTTCGCGCTGTTCTGGGCGAGGCTTCTGTACTCACCAGTGCGGCGCAACTCACGCCCTACATCAAGACCATGATGCCGGTGCCGGACGCAGAGCATGCGCCTTCGGCGGCGCTGCTGGCCACGACGGTGGAGCAGATCCAGAAGATTGTAGGCATCTGCAACAGGTATAAGGTGCCCGTATGGACTATCTCAACCGGAAAGAATCTAGGCTATGGCTCTGCGGCACCGG
This sequence comes from Nitrosospira sp. Nsp1, assembly GCF_900100985.1. Taxonomy (NCBI): domain Bacteria; kingdom Pseudomonadati; phylum Pseudomonadota; class Betaproteobacteria; order Nitrosomonadales; family Nitrosomonadaceae; genus Nitrosospira; species Nitrosospira sp. Nsp1. The sequence continues at coordinate 41,857 of NZ_FMUF01000024.1, read as the reverse complement.
CCGAGCGCGGCCAGGTCGTGCTCGATCTCAAGCGCATGAACCGTATTCTCGAAGTCGATAAGGATCTGGCTTATGCCCTGGTCGAGCCAGGCGTGACTTACAAGCAGCTCTACGACTACATTGCCGAACACAAGCTGGGTTTGTGGCTATCCTTTCCGGCTCCTTCCGCGATTGCGGGACCGGTCGGCAATACGCTGGACCGTGGAGTCGGGTATACGCCCTATGGCGAGCATTTCATGTATGCATGCGGGATGGAGGTGGTTCTCGCCAATGGCGAGGTACTGCGCACGGGGATGGGCTCCATGCCGAATTCCAATACCTGGCAGGTATTCAAGTGGGGTTACGGCCCCTACCTGGACGGTATCTTTACCCAGTCCAATTACGGCATTGTCACCAAGCTCGGCTTCTGGTTGATGCCTGCACCTCCGGATTTCAAGCCGTTTGTCATTCAGTACCAGAATGAGGACGACATCGTGGAGATCGTAGAAACGATCCGCCCGCTGCGCATCAATGGTGTGATACCCAACGCCGTGGTCATTGCCCACGCATTGTATGAAGCGCCGGTGAAGGCACGTCGAAGCGACTATGTAAAAGGACCGGGTTCGATTCCGGATGAGGCGGTGCGCCAGATCACCAAGGATCACAACCTAGGGATATGGAACGTTTATGCCGCCCTCTATGGCACGCCGGAACAGATTGAGGTGAACTGGAAGATCGTGACGCAGGCATTTGGCAAATCCGGCAAGGCAAAAATCCTGACGGAGGAGGAAGCGGCAGCCGACCCTGCATTTGTGTATCGGGCGAAGCTCATGCGGGGAGAAATGACACTCCAGGAGTTTTCCTTGTACAACTGGCGCGGGGGTGGTGGTTCCATGTGGTTTGCGCCGGTCTCCCAGGCTCGAGGAAGCGAAACGCTCAAACAGATGGCTTTGACCAAGCAGATTCTTGGCAAGCACGGATTGGACTATTCTGGGGAATTCATTGTCGGCATGCGAGACATGCATCATGTCGTCGATGTCTTGTACGATAAGACAAATCCGGAACAGGTGAAGGCGGCATATCAGTGCTTTGATGAGCTGGTGACGACGTTTTCAGCGCAGGGATATGGAATTTATCGCGTTAACACCGCGTTTATGGACAAGGTGGCTGATACTTACGGTCCAGTACAGCGCAACGTCAACAAGATCCTCAAAAAAGCCCTGGATCCCAATGGCATCCTCGCGCCGGGGAAATCCGGCATCCGGTAAATGCATGAGTGCCGTGGGCCTTTGAGAATCAGGCAGTTTTCCATTTAACTGCGGGCGTGGACCTGATCAATCCCCTCACACTTCAGGCAGTCATGTAATACGGATAAGGAGGCGCTACGGATGAGAGAGATCAAGGCGGCGACAATTCGACGGAAGGGCGGCCCCTTCAAGGTGGAAACCCTGATGCTGGATGAGCCTCGTCCCGACGAGGTACTTATCAGAATAGTGGCAACCGGGATGTGCCACACCGATATGGTGGCACGCGACCAGCTGTATGACGTACCCATGCCTGTCGTGCTCGGGCATGAAGGCGCAGGCGTAGTGGAGAAAATCGGTACCAGCGTCAAAAAGGTGGCACCGGGCGATCATGTCGTACTGACCTACATGTGGTGCGGCCACTGCAAGCCCTGCCTGTGCGGCGACCTGACCTATTGCCAAAATTTTTACCCGCTGAACTTTGGCGGTGCGCGGGAAGACGGCACCACCTCCACTTATGAAGCGCATGCTCATGGCACGCATGAGCGGGGCGCGCCCATTCACGACCATTTCTTCGGGCAATCGTCATTTGGCACTTTTTCCCTTGCGCATGAGCGTAACGTGATCAAGGTGTCCGGTAATGCGCCGCTGGAATTGCTCGGCCCGCTCGGTTGCGGCATTCAAACCGGCGCGGGAGCGGTGATGAACTCACTAAAGCTCAACCCCGGCAGCAGTTTCGCGGCTTTTGGCGGTGGCGCGGTAGGGCTGAGCGCCATCATGGCGGCGCGCGTGGCGGGAGCCACCACCATTATCGCCGTTGACGTGGTGCCCTCGCGCCTGGCGCTGGCCATGGAACTCGGAGCAACCCATGCCGTAAATAGCCGCGAAACAGATCCTGTCGAGGCCGTATGCGAAATTACCGGGGGTGGGGCAGATTTTACGCTGGAGTCGAGCGGTCGACCGGCAGTGCTGCGCCAAGCCATTGATGCGCTGGCTACGCGTGGCACCTGTGGCATTGTGGGAGCGCCAGCGCTGGGCACCGAGGCCAGTTTCGATGTGAATGGCGTGATGACGACCGGCAAGCGCATCATCGGAATTATCGAGGGCGACAGCGTTCCCGATCTTTTTATTCCCGCGCTTGTCGAGCTATACATGCAGGGGCGCTTCCCCTTCGACAAACTGGTGAAATTCTACACGCTGGACCAGATCAATCAGGCAGCCGAAGACAGCGAGAAGGGCATAACCATCAAACCCATCATCCGTCTGGAATCCTGAACTGTCGCGTCAACGGGCGCTGTTGGTATGAGATCAACTGTTCGCGGCCATGGAAATGAAACGGCAGCAGCCGTTCAGCCTCCCGCCCAAACCCCGATTCAACTGGGGTTTGGGCGCTTGTCAAACTCAAATTCTTCGGCTTCTTGCTGATGCCCAACCAACCAACATAAGCCCTGCAAGCATCATCGCGTAAGTGGCAGGCTCAGGAACCGGAAGCGCAAGAAGATTCACTCGAGCGACGGTGGACGGGTTGAATGCAAGACCCTCGACATTGACAAACAGCTCATTTCCAACGAACCGAACGTCCGATGGTTGCAAACCGAGAGTTGTCATGCTGTTATCGATCTTCGCACCGATGATGTCTCCGGCAGCAGCGCTATCGAAGCGGAATACATAGGTGTTTTCAAAAGCCGATGCAAATCTCGTGAAAGGGGCCGAGTTATGAAAATCCATCGTGATGTGATCGCTGGCGATATCGATCGCCACGTCAACGAGATTATGTGCAAACCCGGATTGAACCTCTGTAGCCGGGTTGAAGAGATCGGCTACATCAGGGTATTCGACATCCGAACCGATCACCCTGGCGTTTGCGAAGGACGTGACGACGGGAGTGCTTGACGACGTGGCCTGGGCAAGCGTTTGAAGGCTGACCTCCGTACCATTTATTCCCGCATAAGTAGGCATGCTCAGCAGCAGCGCTGCTGTAAGAACAAGTTTCTTCATCTATATCGCTCCGGTTAGTATTATTGACCATCAGAGTTTGCGAGATAAAACGATTCTGCTTGATGCTCGAGTTGGCAGGCTATATTAGTTGCAAGGGCGGCGTAAACTTCACCAGCAGGAGTAGATGCTGGTAATTGGATTCTATAGCTGAATCCGCGCATTAGGTAATTTTTTTTCGAGTAAATAGGCAAAATTTGGGGTGCTGCGCGCATTTGAAGATATCGCACGCCGGCGCGTATCCCGCTTCGCCAGCAATAGCGTCAAGTTTATGTTTTTATGATACAACTGAGCTGATAAAATCAGTACGAAGCAGAAGGACATTTGCAAGGGCTTATGTAGATATTTCTCGGGATACCAATGAAACTAAAACTTCACACCATTATCTGCAGCACACGACCGGGCCGTATCGGGCCGTCCATCGCCAAGTGGTTTCATGAGCTCGCCGTGCAGCATGGAAAGTTCGAAGCGGTGCTGGTCGATCTCGCCGAATTCAATTTGCCGGTTTACGATGAGCCCGAGCATCCCATCCGGCAGAATTACCAGCACGAACATACAAAAAAGTGGGCTGCGAGTGTGAATGCGGCCGATGCCTACGTTTTTGTGACGCCGGAATATAATTTTGGGCCGCCACCCTCTCTTTTGAATGCGCTGGATTATGTGTACAAGGAGTGGAATTACAAACCTGCGGCGACTGTCAGCTATGGTGGAATCTCGGGTGGCTTGCGGGCGGTGCAGATGGAAAAACTCACCTTCACCACGTTAAAAATGATGCCGATACTGGAAGCCGTCGTTGTTCAGAATGCCTCTGGTCATTTCGATGACAACGATAATTTCCTGCCGAGAGATAGTCATAAAACTTCGGGCGTATCATTACTGGATGAACTGCACAGGTGGGCGGAGGCGCTGAAAACGATGAGGCAATGAACTTTTCCTCGATAGGAAGGTTATCATGATCAACTCCATTAGCTAAATGCCACGAACTGGTGCTTTGCTCTTATTGTCGCGCCAGCATCATACGTCGCTGGTGGTTGCGCGTGATGCGCGGCGGGCAGCGAATGAGAAAGACGCAGCTGCACTGACCGGGGCAATTGCCCGTATTGAAGCTCACTGGAAGACCGTGATGGCTGCGCACTTTGATGAGGAGGAGCGATTGATTCGAATTGCGGAGGATACGCTTGAGGCGCAAGCGGTTGCACGTATTCTTGCCGAGCACGCCGAACTGAGGGCGCTTGCCAACGGACCTTGCCCACTTGAGCCAGCCATGCGGTTGCGCAGGTTTGCCGACCTTATCGTAACCCACGTGCGCTTCGAGGAGCGCGTGTTTTTCCCCCAATTGCAGTCGCACCCTTGCATTGCCAATGCTGATGTTTAGGTGGCCCCGGGTCTATTCCACTCACCCCATAAGGAGGAGATTCGCATGAGTTATCCTGATTTTTATGAACAGGCTCCGGTTGTTCGTACCCGCGATCCATTCGCCGAGATGTTGGGTGCGGCGCAAGACGGTATGCTTGAATATCATTACGCCGATGCCGTGCGTCTGGCTGGACATTCCTGCCCTACCGTCGCGGGCGCGTTTCTGATGGGACGAGCGGCGCTGGCTACGCTCTTTCCGGATGAGCCTGCCGAGCGCGGCGCCATTGCCATACATATGCCGGCGCCAGAAAGCGAAGGCACCACCGGCGTGACCGCACAAGTGCTGACTTTGCTTACCGGGGCCGCCTCGGACAATGGTTTTCACGGTATCCAGGGGCGCTTCAGACGCAAGGGATTACTCAGCTTTGCTGAACGCAGAGAGGGCGAAGCCATCAGCTTCAAACGGCTCGACACCGGGGCGGGCGTTACGGTAAGCCTGGATGTCTCTTCTGTCCCGAGCGACCCTGCCCAGGGCGCGCGCATGGCTGCCATTCTGTATGGCAACGCGGACGATGCGCAGCGGGCCGCCTTCGCCAATGCCTGGCAGGACCGTGTGCGGCTGCTGCTGCTTGAGTTTGCCGACGATCCAAGGGTGATACGCGTCACCCCTGTGCAATAGCGCAAGGTAAAAATCTGTATTTTCGAAGATGCCCGCGGTTTCCGGCGGCACATCCGGTTTCAGTTCGTCAACCCTACGCTGACAGTAAAGTCGTTGTTGAATATCTTCCGCACCGCTGCGCTTTCGAGCAACGTCTCGCGGCTGGCGAGCCAATGGTCGACGGCGGTGTCCCCATAGCAATTACGCACGCGATCAGGCGTAAGGAATGTATTATATTTCCCCCAGTGCAGGGTGAAGGGAATACCTGCCGCATCAAGGGCTTCCCAGACCTTGTTGTAGAATGCACGAGTTTCCGGGGTGCTCACCGCATCCATCTCCAGGACTGCCGTGGTGTCGAAGCGGGTGAATCCGAGCAGTGCCCGTGTGCCTTTGACAAAGCGGTGCGAGAGTACCAGCGGCAGGACGACGTTTGCGTCTTTGTAAATCCTGAAAGCAATTTCCATTGCCTCGATCGCACGGGAGACGGGCATGCCGACACCGCAGCCGAGGGTCTTGCCCAAAGTCTTCTCGCCTCGGAAGAGATCGCGAATGATCGCCTTTTTGAAATAAGGAGAGAACTCCGCCTCTACCTGGCTGTTGAGCAATGGCAGGGCCAGCTTGTTTAGCGGGCTGGGAATTTTCCCTACCAGCGCGCCCATAATGTCAAGGCCGGAGGCGCCCAGGCCGGGCTCTCCGGCATTCCATTCCGGCGGTGTGTAATTGTCCGGATCATAGGCCGATTCGTACATTACGAGAACGATGGCTTCGGCAGGGGGCGTGCCCTCGTTGGGGTTGAAGAATATTTCAAAATGGTAGGGTTTGTCTCTGGGCACGGCGTTGGCTACCGCCGGCAGGGGAATCAGCGTCGGGTCGCAGGCGGCGATCGCGGCTTTGAGCGTGGCGTCGTACGGATGCCGGAACCGGACGGCATTCAGAATGAAAAGCGCACGTGTCTCGATCATGACGCCGTGAATAATGCCAAAAGAGCCCAGACTCACCAGCGCAGCATTGAAAAGCGTATCGTCCTGTATGAAATCGGCGCCAATGTTCTGCGCAAAGGCAGGTTGCATCACAGGATATGACTTACGCTCCAGATAGACATGTTTGTTCGGTCCGGTAATAAGGTGCAACCCGACGACCATCTCCTGCATCGCGCCAAAGTTGTAGGCGCCACCATGGGTTCCCGTCGAGACCGCGCCGGCGACGGTCTGGCCGTTGTTTGAGCCGCAACCTTTGATCGACAAGCCGCTGGCAAAGAGATATTCGTTCAGCGCGGCAACCGAGTTGCCGCATTCGACGAAGCGCAGTTTTGCGGCATCGCCCGCATACCCCGAATCGGTCAACGCATGCGGGACCTCGAACGCCAGTCGCAACGCTGTGTTGTCGATCAGACGGCCATTCGTCACGGCGACGGTGCTCAGCGACCACAGGCTGCCGTGCGCGCGCAGAGACTTGCCATCCCGAATGCAAGCCTGGATGATGCCCTGCAATTCCTTTGTCGCTTCATTGTAAGTATCGAAAGGCGGCTTGTCGCCCCGGTCGATGCGGAAGACGTATTCTCCCTCGAGCGTCTGCCTGAAAGAGTCGTGCCGTCCGGTTTCCAGGATGGTGGGCCGGAAGAAGATTCGTCCATTCGAGCTGTTTTCGTGTTGTCCGTTGGGCATGTTCTTGCTTCCTTATTGGTCTGGCAGCCTGTCTGACTTAAAGGAAATCGGCTGCAAAAGCATCTGGCTGATTCATATTTCGCCGCTTTTTCGGTCAATAGAATAACTATTAGCCTTCGAAATCCTCAAAATCTGTCTTCACCCGGTCACTTTTTCGCTGCGATTCTTCAAATCCGACACTGCTGGCTGATACTTATCAAGAAACGTTCCGTGATCGTGATCTTTTTCGCGGCACAGGGAGCGTGCCTGGCCTTGTCGGCGGCGCTTTGCAGCGGAAGTGCACCTCCGTTGGCATCCAAAGACCCAGGGTAATGACTCCGGCAAGATCATGTGCCAGCGTACGGTAGATTACGACATCGTTGATACCCTGGCCATGGCATTCCGCTGCAAAAACCTGGGGATCCAACATCAATCCCCAAAAATACGCGTGCATAGTCTTACTTTGGTAACCCGCAGTATGCCCTTCAGGACTTATAGGGTCCGAATCCGGCACACTGACCTGGAAACTGGCGCAGCCGGACAGGAAAAAAAGACTCATGCAGGCAGCGGTGCACCAGGCGCGAAATTCCTTCCATGTGTTGGGCTCTCTCATGCTTGCGGTTTCCATCACCGCTCTCCTTATCGCATAGTTTGTGGTGCGTTTGAACCCGATGGCTTGGTTGTGGTGGTATAGCTTTGTTTTTTTGGTATCTCGCCGTTTACCGTATAGACCGGGCACGGCTGCTGATAGGCGGGTGCCGCCAGGGATCGTGTTGACGTAATCTTGACCAAACGCCGTGCTGGTGCACCTGTCGTGGCTCCCGCTGCCGCGGTTTCCCCAGCCAGATCAGGCGGATCGCAAGCGACATAACCATTAAATTTGTGAAGAGGCGTGTCCCGCGGCATATAGCTGCCGGGATACTGGAACCCATGCATGTTGTTGTAGCCCGAACTACCGCCCATCGGTGGCATGGGCAACACCACGACCGGCCCGCCAAGCGAAGATCGATCAAGGTGCTGATCCTGTTTATGCGACGCCCCCAAAGGCACAAGGGGGTTATTCATCGCCGGGGGATAAATAAAGGGGCTATCCTGCGCCATCTCCGCAGGGGCGCTGGCTGCAGTGTTCGGGGTTGCAGCCTCCCATCCCTGTGCTGGCGCCTGGCCGGAATATGCCAGACCGAATATGAAGAGCACTACAGGAAGTTTGATCACGGATATCTCAAGAAAGTGTGGGGTATCGAAGCCGGAACCCGGTTGAATCATTATAAACCGGACCGTCCCGGCAGCTTTTATTTATAGCAGCCGCGCGCCAAAAATCAATTTTCATTGTAGCTGAGTCGATTTTACTCCGGTTGGAAACACAGGCGCTTCTTATGGCAAACCGAGTACCGTAATATGGCGGTTTTCCATTCTCTACCGCTTAATATAGAAACCTCTTGACAACGGCTAGTAACGCTGTATAATTCGTTTCCATATTGTGGATTTCCGTGCACGATCACTAAAACTAAAAGCCCGCTACAGCGAGGCTCACATCCACCCGCCTTGCGCGGGTTTTTTATCGACCGCTTTTAAGCGGCTTTTTTTTGCCTGCTCACAAGGGCAATAATATTGAAGAAATTCTTGTACGGCGTAACGTGCCATTGCTTAATGGACGCCAACGCCATATGAAACAGGACCTGCGCTTACGCAGTATTCTGACTCCAGCAAACCCGCCTCGTGCGGGTTTTTTATTGCCCGCTCTCAACAGCTTTTAAAGGCAAACGTAAATGATCAGCAGTCCAGCGATTATAGCAATCATCCTGGCAGTTTTTGTCGCTCTTGCCTTTAGTGGCGGATTCGCAGTCAGCAACTGGCGGTCTGCGTCGGAGATACAGCGGCTCAACTCCAGTAATGCCGTGCTGTCGGCAGCAAACGAAAAATGCGCTACGGACATTCAATCCGTGCGCGGCGCAATGGATGCGCTGGCGGCAGCCTCAGCCATGCGGGATAAAAACGCGGCGGTTGCAATGCGACGTGCAGCGCCGGTTGCAGCGAAACACACAAACCGCGCAAAAAAGATAACGGCTCTTCCGCCGGTGGCATTGGAATATCAATGTGAGGTGTTAACCCGCGAGCAAATAGAGTACGTAAAAAGCCGCCGCCAAAATAACTAGATTGGCAAGCTGAGTTATTCGCCGTTGCATGGGTCGACTATGCGCCTTCTCGCGCCTTGCCTGATGCCAATCGGAATTGGCGTCATGTTGCCTGCCGACGTTGCATGGATTAATTATTCGCCCTCGCGCCATCAAAACCAGATGGTTTTTAACCCTTATTCGTTCAGGTATGCCCATATGGAATTTACGACGCGTTATGCCCGCCTTGCATTGGTATCGGTATTTGTCACGCTGCTGGCTGGTTGCGCTGGCAAGCCGGTAATTCAGACGCAGGTAATCGAAAAACAAATTGCTGTGCCGTGCCGGGTGGAAACCCCACCCGAATGCAAGTCAGCCTATGCGGTTGACCGTACTTCGGCAAAAGACGATGCAGTCACCATCAATAGGGCGCTGCGTGCTGAAATCGAGGAGAGATGGGCATGTGAAGTCAAATTGCTCGCCGCCATGAAAGGCTGCAACAAAGAGATGAAAAAAGAGGGTGTGATGAGCGCTGAAAAAGCCGAACCATGAGTGAATTTGAACGTGAAGTGCTTTCAATGAAAGCAGCGAAGAATCAAGCAGACGCGGTAGCACCTGGAAGAAAAAAGGGAGCTTCGACAATAAAAACACCGGAATTACTGGACGCAATTTTTGCCGGCATTTCGCTTGGTAAATCGGCCCGGGCAATGTGCGTGGAAGTCGGTATCAGTCAACGCGTCTTATGGAACTGGTTGGCGTGCGATGAAGATCTCATGCGGCAATATCTGCGCGCGAAAGAACTTTGTGTGGATGCTTATGCTGAAGAAATCATCGAAATTTCCGACGACGGATCGAAGGATACTTATATCGATGAGAAGGGCAAGCAAGTGATAGATCGAGAGGTCATCGCACGTGCCCAATTGCGCATCGATGCGCGCAAATGGTATGCCGCAAGGCTGGCACCAAGAAAATACGGCGACAAACCACCGGTAATGCACGAGGCGGGGGATACAAAAAAACAGGCGATGCAAAGCGTCGAAGTGGCCTTTGTTTCTACAACCGATGCCGGCAAACAGGTCATATAAAAATATATGGAACCAGGATTTAAGGCATCAAGGGCATCGTGCCATGGCCGCGCATAGGGCGGAATTTCCGGCCAAGCTCCGTTTCCTGTTCGAACCGGCGCGATACAAGGTTCTGTATGGTGGCCGCGGCGGCGCAAAAAGCTGGGGTGTCGCCAGGGCATTACTGATACAGGCGGCTGCTACCCCATTGCGTATTCTTTGCGCGCGAGAGTTCCAGAACTCTATCGTTGAATCTGTGCATCACCTGTTGCAGGCGCAGATCGAGGCAACCGGACTGGAGCCTTTTTATGAAGTGCAAAGCAGCATGATTCGGGGGGCCAATGGCTCCGAATTCATATTTGCCGGGCTGCGCAATAATGTTACCAAAATCAAATCGTTTGAGGGCGTTGATCGGGTTTGGGTCGAAGAGGCGCAGACGGTCGGTAAATCGAGCTGGGATACGCTTATTCCGACTATTCGTAAGGACGGATCGGAAATATGGGTTACTTACAACCCGGAGCTGGAAACAGATGAGACGCACCAGCGATTTGTCGTCACGCCTCCGCCTGACGCCATCGTGGTGAAAATCAACTGGAATGACAACCCATGGTTTCCCGACACCTTGCTTCGGGAAAAAGACGCGTTGAAAGTGCGTGATCCCGATGCTTACCAGAACGTCTGGGAAGGAAATTGCAGGCTGACGCTGGACGGCGCGATCTATGCGAAAGAACTCAGGCTTGCCCAGGAAGAAGGGCGCATCCGGAGCGTGGCCTACGATGCGGCAAAGCAGGTGCATACCTTCTTTGACCTGGGGTGGGCCGATAACACCAGCATATGGTTTGCCCAGGCGGTTGGGAATGAACTCAGGTTGATCGATTATTACAGCAGCAACCAGATGCCGATACAACATTACATCAGTGTGCTGCAAAACAAGGGATATCTATATGGTACTGATTGGTTGCCCCATGATGCGAAAGCCAAAACGCTGGCAACCGGCCGGAGCGTCGAGGAAATCATGCTCGCGGCCGGGCGAAAGGTGCGGATAGTGCCGAATCTGTCAGTTGCCGACGGAATCAATGCCGGGAGAACGATATTCAATCGTTGCTATTTTGATGAACAGAAATGTGCTGAAGGATTGCAGAGCTTGAGGCGTTATCGATTCGATGTAGATCCTGAATCCAGGCAATTCAGCGGCAGGCCATTACACGACTACCACAGCCACGCCGCGGATGCGTTCAGGTATTTTGCTGTATCGGTGGAGGATGAGAAACCCGGTGCCAGCGCGCGCGGTGTCAGCATGAAGGGGTGGCGCGCATGATCGAACAGAAAATCACCTCGGATATATCGGTTGAGGCTTACGACAAGATCTGCCGCGATATCCGTCAGCAGCCGAAATGGCGGCTCGACTCAGACACCGATTGCGATTACTACGACGGCGCCCAGACAACCGCGGAGGTAGTCCAGCGACTGAAGGAAGCGGGCATTCCGCCTCAGGACTCGAATCTGATCAAGCCGACGATCAATGCCGTGCTGGGTCTGGAAGCGCGTAGTCGCACCGACTATAAAGTCACCTCGGACGACGAGAGCCAGGCCGAGATCGCAGAAGGCCTTTCCGCACGGATCAAGGAGGCGGAAACCGAGTCACGCGCCGACCGCGCAATGTCCGACGCCTATTCCAGCATGATTCGTGCCGGTATTGGCTGGGTTGAAGTGTCCCGCGAATTCGATCCGCTGAAATATCCATATCGCGTGCGGGAAGTGCACCGTAACGAGATCTACTGGGACTGGACAGCGAAGGAACCTGATTTGTCCGACGCGCGCTATCTGAGGCGTGATAAATGGGTAGACCGTCTGCAAGCGTCATTAATGCTGCCGGATCAGGCCGAACTCATCCAGAACAGTTGGTGTGGATGGAACAACCTGGACGTCTATGATGGAACTGACACCGGCATGGCCAGAGCCTATGAGATCGAGCAAGCCTGGGGTCAGGGCCAACAGGATTACCTGAACCGAAATTCGGGCATGGTCAGGCTTTCCGAGTTGTGGTACCGGCATTTCGAGGAGGGGTATGTGCTGGCGTTGCCGGACGGTAAAGCCATCGAATACCGCGAGGAGAATCCGTACCATCAGATGGCGGTAGTACAAGGACGGGTACAGGTACAGAAATCGCTGCTCGCAAGGACGCGCGTCTCGATCTGGCTGGGGCCGCATAAATTGATGGATGTGCCAAGCCCGTTGCCGAATACGGATTTCCCTTATGTTCCGTTCTGGTGTTTTCGCAAAGACCGGAGCAGAGCGCCCTACGGGCTGATTCGCGACATGCGCGGGCCGCAGGATCAGATTATCGACCTGGATATTCTGCTCTATGAGGTCCTGAATTCGGTAAAAGTCGAAGTGGACAACGACGCGCTCGACCTCAGCCAGAATTCATATCACGAGGTCGCCCAGAATATCAGCAGCCTGCGATCGATGACTGTTCTGAATGCCCAGCGCCGGAATACTGCGGGATTCAAGGTAACGCGCGAGCACCAGCTTGCAGCCCAAGTGTTCCAGTTGATGCAGGAGCGCAAGCGGAGAATCGAGGAAGTCGGCGGCATATACCGGGCCATGCTGGGGGCGGATACCACGGCCACCAGCGGCGTCGCCATCAATAACCTGGTAGAGCAGGGTTCCACCGTTCTGGCGGAGCCCAACGATAATTTTCGCTACGCCCGGCGAATGGTCGGGCAGCAGCTTCTGGCACTCATCAAGCAGGACATGCTGGGCAACGCAACCGCCGTGGCCGTCAAGCGTGGAGCGGGCCAGAAGATCGTGTACTTCAACCGCCAGATAGTTACCGATGCCGGTCCGGTAGTGGAAAACGATATCGCAACCGCCCAGGTCAAGGTCGTGCTGGAAGATATACCTGCCACGCCCAGTTTTCGGGCGCAGCAGTTGCGATCATTCAGCCAGATCGTACAGGCGGCTCCGCCGGCTTACCAGGCCGTGTTATATCCAGCCATGCTAGAACTGTCCGATGTACCTAACCGGCATGAACTGGCGGATCAACTGCGAAAGGTCGGTGGCGTGGACGCAGCAGACCAGCGGACTCAACTCATGCGGGAGCAGTTCCAGGCCACGATGGAACAACAGCAGCTGGCTATGGCCGGGTTGCAGGAGCAATTGGTCAAGGCGCAGCAGGCATTGACTGACAAGTCGCGTGAGTTGGACCTTAAGGAGCGGAACCTGGATATTGAAGAAGAGAAGTTTGAGGTGGACACCCAGTTGAAGATCGAAGAATTACAGTTAAAGCATACCGATACCGCATTTTAGTGAAGGAGAAAACATGATCAGGTTTTTAAATGATGAAACCGTTGCAGGACACCGGTTCGGAAAAGGCGCGATAGCGCGGTTCGACTCAGCAACGGAGGCGCAGCTTATTGCCGCGGCAGACGCTGAAAATTATCCAGTGATCTTGCGGCCGGTTGAGATGCTTTCCGGGTCGGCTGTCGCGGTATCTTGCGCATCGACCGGTTTTGATGAAGTGCTTGCTTCGTTCACTATTGCTCCGGGGATAGTCGGAGTCAATAGTATCCTGCAGGTCGAGCCGTTATGGACGTTTACGAGTAGCGCAAATAACAAGATTTTGAAGGTCAGGCTCGGCGGCGCGACGATCTACAATGCCGCGCGCACCACTTCGGTAAACGAGGCGCCGCTGATCGTGCTGGCGAACCGGAATTCGCTCATGTCGCAGATACAGCCATATGATTATGGCTATGGAGCGGCCGGAGCAGGAGTGCCTGCGACGTACGCGATAGATTTTTCCCAGCCGGTGGATGTCGAGATCACTGGTCAGCTTGCCATCAGCGGAGATAGCCTGAAGCTCGAATACTTCCGCGTCCTGCATTTCGTGGGGGCCTGATGACTACCTGGTACGTAAGACCGGATACGAGTCACTCGACCACGCGTAACGGCATGTCATACGCAACTGCCTGGGGCGGCTGGTCTGCAATCGTCTGGGGTGGCGCGGGAGTGATTGCTGGCGATACGCTCTATGTCTGTGGGACACACGCCATCACATCCTCTATCGTCGTGGGCAATCATGGCGCAACAGTAAATAACAGAGTGACAATCAGCGGCGGCTATGCAGCGGATCGCGGCTCGATAATTGCCTCGGCAGACGGCGGAGTGTTTTTGCAGGTTCCTCGAAACTACACGAGTATTACCAACCTCACGATCACGGCCAAAAAGAGCTTTTGCATTTATCTATACGCTGCCGCCTCGATTACCGGCGTCACGATAGAAGGCTGTGTTCTCAACGGCGGCAGCGCCTCAATAATCAGCCTGGACTACACGAATAATGTAATCCATACCGATCTGACCATACGCAACAATGATTTTATTGGTGGGTCTGGTAGCAATCTTGGTTCAGCGATTAGCTGGATCGGAGCCGCATCTGGCGCACCCCTCACGATGCTGAATCGGGTGAGTGTCATAAATAACCGCTTTATCGGGTGTTCCTCGGCAAGGGCGGTCATTGAAATGTGGATCCAGCCTGGCGCTAATCTTGGTACGAAAATGACCGATATCGTTGCATCCGGAAATACATTCATCAGCTGCAGCGCAGTGGCGATGGAGATTTACTCAGAAATTTATGGGCGAAATAGCGGGATAAGGATAACCGACAACATCATACGTAATCAGAAAATGATGGGAACCCTGGGCGGAGGGTTCGCTATCGGCGGCTTCAGTCCATCGACGACAGATGGTTTTGGGGCAAACGTCATTGCCAGAAATAAAGGTTATGGGCTAAGCGGTGTTACCGGCATGATCAATGTATTTTACGGAACGTACCGCGTATATGACAACGTTGGCGAGGATATCACCACCAGCACGATAGACGGAACCGGTATTCTCTTCGATCACAAGTGCGATAGCAGCGTTGCGTACGGGAACAAATTCTCCCGTCTGATGGGCGTGCCGGGTGTCTATTATAGTGGTAACGGGATCACGATCCTCGATGCGACAAACATCGAAGTGTACGGAAATGTGATCGAGGATGCGTACTGCGGCATTCACTTCGGCAATAAGGAGGCCGGGCAGTCCTCGAACATTCATAACAACACGTTCATAAGATGTTCCATGGCGGTAGATGTAAGCACGGCTGCTGATAAAACCAGCAATTTTGTTCGCAATAACATATTCACCGCCGCTGGCGCTGTTACCTCGGTGCGCGTTTCGGGCGGAATCTGGACAGGTGAATCGAATAACGCTTTTTCAGGCTTTGGAAGTTCCTTAGGGCACGCGATCAGCACTACAAGCGTCACTGCCAATCCAGAGCTTGACGCCGATTACCGGCCTCGGTCCACTGTGCTTGTGCGTAAAGGGACCTATCTGGGCGGCAGGGATTTCAACGGCAAGCATTTTTATAACCCTCCTAATATCGGCGCGGTGGATGATGTAACGGTGACGCCGCGCTATGCGCTGACGCAAAGCTGATATTCACATGGATCAACATACTGAGCCGCCTGGAGCGGCTTTTTTAATGGTTTCACGTAATACGCGCTAACGGCGATACCGTAGTTTTTATCAATCCTGCCCAGATCAGTACGGGCAGCCCGCTCACTGGGTCAAGCAGTTGGAGGAAACGGTAATGGAAATGGATCAGCTTACGGATGAGCAAATTGCAAACCTTACGCCCGAACAGATCGAGATGCTGGAGAACGAACCAGGCCGTCTTGCTGAAATTCTGGGCGAACAAGCGGTAGCAGATGAGCCCAGGCAGGAAGAGGGAACAGGTGCGCCCGGTGGCAGAAGCAGCATCATGGGTGAAGATGAGCCCATCGTTCTGAACAAGAGCGGCAAGGGAACCATTCCTTACGAGAAGCACAAGGAATTGCGCGTGGAAAACTCGGCGCTGCGCGAGCAACTGAAATCCGCGCAGATGGAAAACAGCAAGGTCGCCGAGAAGCTTGGGGCGCTTTTGAAGAAAAAAGATAACGCGACAGGTACAAGTACTGCGGTGGCGGATGATGCCATCGAAAAACACCTGGAGCTTATCAGGAGCGATATGCCCGAGCTGCACAAGGTAATCAGCGCGGTTCTTGAAGGAAGCCGGAAGCAAGGCGAAAAGCTGGAAAAAACGCTCGAAGAACTGAAGCGCGAAAAGGAGGAGTCCGACCGTGCAGCCCAGTTGAGTATCCAGGAGCAGGTCGCCGAAGCCAAGGAAAATACGCCTGACCTCGTCCATTGGGAAAGCAACGATCCGCAAGCCTGGGATGAAGCCCTGAAGCAGGATGAGATTCTGAGAACCAGTATCCGATGGTCGGGAAGGCCTTATTCCGAACGGTTCGAGGAAGTCGTCCGCCGCGTCAGGGCAATCATGCCGGAAGCCTCCTTACCAACGAAGCATGCCGGCCACGAGCAAACGAAAGCCGATGCGAAAGCAAAGCTTGAGAGCGCTCCAGTACGAAAACCCACAACCCTGTCGGATATTCAGGGCGGTGCAAATCCGGCGTCCGAGCGAGAGCAGATCGACAACCTGAGCCCGCATGAACTGGCTCGAAAGTTGATGCAAATGCCGTCGCAAAAAGCCGCCGCCCTGAGAGCCGAACTTGATTAAGGAATAATGAAATGGCTGAAACAAACGTAGCAAGCGGAAGCTCGGTTGCTGTAAAACATTATAGCGCCGCACTCTTCGCCAACACCCTGAAAGGGGCCTCATCGATCGAAAATCTGTCCGGACCCGTGGAGCCATCCGCCGCTATGGAAAAGATTGCAGGTCAAACCGAGCCCGGAATGCCTATTGTTCGTATCGACAACCTGATGAAAAGCGCAGGCGACATTGTTTCGCTGGATCTGGTCGATACCGTAAGCGGCGAGCCGTTGATGGGCGACGTTAACCGCGAGGGCAAGGGCGATCCCCTGTCGTTCTCTTCGATGGAAATCAAGATCAATCTTTCCAGCAAAGTGATCGATGCCGGTGGCAGCATGTCACAGCAACGCACCAAGCACCAGTTGCGCGAAATTGCCCTGGCGCAATTGTCCGGCTACTTTCCGCGGCTGGATACCCAGGAGTCGCTGGTTCATCTGGCAGGCGCGCGTGGCTCGCAAACCGGAACAGACTGGACGATACCGCTTCAGACCAGCAACAAATTTGCCGACATTATGGTTAACCCGGTGAAAGCACCGACCTATAACCGGCATTTCGTGGTTAATGGGGCAAATTTGGCAGCGGGCGGTCAACAGCTTGGCTCGATCGTCTCCACCGATATGCTGAAACTCTCGCACCTGGATGTATTGCGCAAGCGCCTGGACGACATGGATCAGCCCTTGCAATCGGTGAAGCTGCCAGGTGACCGCGCCGCGCAGACCTCGAAAATGTGGATATTCCTTGCCACACCGAACCAGTACTCGGTACTGCTGACCGAAGGTTCGTTACGCGCATTCCAACAGAACGCAATGAATCGCTCGGCCTATCTGGACACCCGTCATCCACTTTTTGCCGGTGAAGTCGGCATGTGGAACGGCATACTGGTGATCAAGAATGAACGGGCAATTCGCTTCATGCCCGGCGAGAACACCAGTATCGTTACTGCCGGCAATGCGCTGACCGCTACCGAAACCAGCCAGGCCGTCAACGGCGGCCTCACCGCCGGTTACGCCGTGGAGCGCGGGTTGTTGCTCGGTGCTCAGGCACTTGGCGTCGCTTATGGCAAGACCAAGGTCAGCGGCATGCAGTTCGGCTGGAAAGAGCATTGGTACAACTTCGAAAGCAACCTGGAAGTCATGGGCGAAAAAGTATGCGGAAAGAGCAAGGTGCGCTTTTCGGTCGATGATGGCACGGGTACCAAAGTGCCGACAGACTTCGGCGTCATCGCGGTCGATTCCGCGATACCGCTCTAACTCAGGCTCGCGACTGGCGCAAGCGGTGCCATAGACCTGTATCCAATGATTGGAGAAGAACTCCAATTCCTATTTCCGCGGAAACGACGATGCTCTCCAGTGATACCGGCCTTATGAAGGCACCGCTTCAATCATTATTACAAAGGGGTTACGAATGGCTACTTTTAGTGCAGCAGATTTGAGCAGCAAAGCCCGGCATATGGGCGGCTATGGCAACACCGCTGTTGCCTGGGGTTCAGTGGCGCCTGCCGCAGGGGCCGCCGGCGATATCTACCGCCCGGTGATTATTCCGGCAGGCATAGAGGTAACCGATGTGGACATCGTGAACGACAAACTGGACAGCAACGCCGCCCCTGCAATCGCCTTCAAGGCAGGTTATGCGCCGGTCTACCCGGATGACGGCCCTGCTGCGAGCGATGCGTACTTCACGTCTGCCGGCAATACCGCGCTCCGTAATGCCGGGCGCGCTTCACTGGCGTTCCAGCCGGTCAAATTCGAGAAACCGGTATATCTGACGATCACGCTTACCGCGTCGGCGGCGTCGTTTGCTCCAGGCAAGGTAACGGCAATCGTCAAGGGCGATGGAGTAGGAGTGAAGTAGATATCAGGCAGCAGTAGGGAGCAAGGGCGTGATTTTGGGCGGCTACCGTGAGGTGGCCGCCTTTTTTATGGAGCATTACATGCCGCATCTGAAATACATTGCCGCTACAGTTAAGACAGACAGCATCAACGGTGTCGGATTGAACTGGCAGCCGGGGCAGGTTCGTAGTGTCACCGCTGAGGTGGCCGAACGCCTTCTTGTCTTTACCGATACCTGGGAGATTGCCGGTGAAGCGAACGGAAGCAATGAACGCATCGGGCTCACTGAGCAGCCACAAGCGGTGGAAGAGCCGCTACCCGTCATCGACTTCCATGCCATGGATAAAAATGCGCTGATCGAGTATGCCGAACGTCACTATAACGAACGGCTGGGCAAGCGTCAGAGTGAAGAAACGGTGCGACACAAGGTCATCGCCTTATTCTCCAGACATGAAATGGCCGACTGAGGAATGACGGATGACTTTCACCTACCAATCGGTTGTCGATCTGGCGCGCATACCGCTCAATGATGAAGATAAAGCCAGGTATTCAGATGCTACGTTGCTGTCATTAGCCAACCAGGCAGTGCTACAAGTCCTCAAGCGCCGGCCTGACTTGTTCGTGGGGCAGTTCGCCAGCCTGCCGGATGGGGAGAGGATGTTGAGCGATGTCTTTCCAGTATCTGCCGCGTATGTGCAAACTGTTGCGGATTACGTCACGGCCAGAACGGAAATGACTGATGACGAGCACGCCAGTTCCGGTCGGGCGGCGGTGTTCGCCCAACTATTCAGCGCCGAGGCGCAATCATGAAACTGTGGCGTGATTTCTACGATTTGATGATGCCGGACGTGCCCGGTTGCCCATCCGCTGCTGCCGATAGTGCGTTGCGCCAATCCGCTATTGCGTTTTGCGAGCAATCTCTTGCGTGGCAAGGAACGCATCCTGATGTTCCGGTAGTGGCGGGCACGGCGGAATATGCTTTTACCCCACCGGCGGATGCAGTTGTACATACAATTATCCATGCGGCACTGGATGGAGAAGAAATCGCATTGTATCCAGATAAACCGGGTATGGGCAGCATAAACCGGCACGGGCGGAAGGGTATTCCGGCATACATTCTTGCCGGCGCCGCTTCCTTGACGTTTGTGCCGGCACCTAGCGCGCCCGGTACGCTGTCGATGACCGTTGCTTTCAAACCTTCACCGGTCAGCACGGGGATAGTTGATGGGCAATTCAACGAATACCGCGAAGCGATTGTCCACGGCGCACTGGTGCGGTTGATGCTGTCGCCCAAGAAGCCGTACTCAAGCACCCAACTTGCTCAATACCATCAGCAGCAATTCGCGGTAAAGACAGCAGCGGCAGGCCAGCGGGTGGCGAGAGGTTATACGCGCGCGCGGTTGCAAACCAGGATCATGGCCAGGGGCATAGAACAAGCCGTCAAATAATAAGGGAAGTGGTGGATATAAGGGAACCGGTGGATTCTCGTTTTTGGGGAAATGAATCGGATTTCCGATTATGCAAATGACATGAAGACGCCCGGATTTTCTACTTTCAGGGAAAAACATTTAAGGCCCCGATTGAAGGCTGGCTTAAATAATAAGGGTAAAGCATGGGACTCAAGTTCTCGAATTTCGGCAAGGCTATAGTCAGTTCCGCCCCAAGCGGGACAGCAGGGTTGAGCTTCACGGTTGAGCCCGGGAAAGGGATTCTCTTCCCGGTGCTCGGCGTCAGCGATTATTTTTATGGCGTTTTCAAGGACGCCTCGGGCAATCGGGAAATCGTGAAGGTCGAGGCGCGCAGCGCAGATAGCCTTACGATCTCCGTGGGCGGACGTGGGCTCGACGGCACCGCCGCAAGAACCTGGGCGGCCGGTGATTATTTTCTGGCCAGCGTGACCAACGTTGCCCTGCAAGAGTCACTTGCAAACGTAAATCTTATCGCACTGGGCGGGTTGACCGCATCCGCCGACAAGTTGCCGTATTTCACGGGGGCGGGTACGGCGGCACTGGCTGACCTGAGCCCGTTTGCCCGAACATTGCTGGATGATGCAGAGGCGGCGACGGCACGGGCAACATTGGGTATCCCCGCCGCGATTGGCGCGCTTATCCCATCCGGCACGGTCATGCCATTTTTTCAGCCCGTCGCCCCCGTTGGCTGGACGCAAATAACCACACATGACAATAAGGCCATACGGATAGTCAGCGGCCTCGGCGGGAACTCTGGCGGTTCAGTCACATTTACGACCGCCTTCGCGCCGCAAGCAGTTAACGGATCGAACAGTGCCACCACTCTTACTGAGGCGCAGATACCGCCTCACCGACACGCTATTTATATTGGGAATGGTTCTTCCGGGTCACCTCGTCCAGACTATGACCCGCAAGATGGTAATAAGCCAGATACGATGGGATATACAGAATATACCGGAGGCGGAGGCTCTCACAATCACACTTTTACTGGCACAGCCATCAACCTGGCCGTGCAATATATCGACATGATCATAGCGAGTAGAGACTGATGGAAACCAGGGTTTCCGATTGCCCTCTGGGGGCGAAGTGCGAAGAGCTCAAAATCGAAGACGGGAAACCGATCCTGTACCGTTGCCCCTGGTATGTGCAGATTCGCGGCGTTGACACGAATACCGGACAGGAAAGCGACACCTGGGGCTGCGCCATTGCATGGCTTCCCACCCTGACGATCAATGCGGCCAATGAATCGCGCAAAGGTGTGGCGGCCACCGAATCGTTTCGCAACGAAATGGTGAAGCAGGGAGCGCAGACACAGCAGGTGCTGCTGGTAGCGGCGCAATCGGCGAACAGGAAACCGGGCATCAAATCATTGGAGCAAGCAGACATATGCGAGTAACAATTATTCGAGACGACGGAGTCGTCGGAGTTGCCGGAATATTTAAGCCGGTTGATTTGTCGGCGCTACCGCAGGCATACGTGCCGTGCAGTGGAATGGCACAAGCGGGCATATAGAGTATGACGGTGCTGCAAACACGGTCCTGGACAGCATAACGGATTTCAAGCCTTTTATAGAGCGATGGACTACCGCTCAGTCGCAATCATCCATGCCACCTGCTCCGCCTTCAGGCAACCAAACGAAAATGCCGGTGCTGGCACGCATCAATGCAGCCTATCAGGCCGCTGTCGATGTAGTGAGAGCGGATTACCCGGTGGGCGAAGACGCATAACTCACCCGTAACGCAATTGATCAGATTCAGTTGATCAGATTCATCGGATATGACGCGGCTTTGCCGCGTTTTTTTTTGCTCCTCACCTGCATAGAAGCACTTTGACCGCTTCGGATCACCTGGACCACTTTGCCTGTTTGTTCAGATTTATTTTTTTGGAGAATCCACCATGACCATGTTCCAGCGCAAGCGCATCAGAATCATCAAGGAAGAACTGGAAAAGCAGAATGCGGCGGTCGACGCAAGCGCTGACAAACTGCTCGATAAACTGAAGGCATCCAAATGGACGGCAGCCGTACTGTTGGGCGCCGCCCTGCTTGCAGTTGCAATCTTATGGATCCTGTCCTGATCATGGCGGATGACGACAGCGATCACAAGATCGAGCGACGGCGCGGGCCGTCCACCTCTACATTATCCTTTAGCGGGATTATTGCGGTAGCGGGTCTACTCGCGTCGGGCGTCGCGACATACAACGCGGTGCAAAACGATATCGCAAGCTTGAAGCGGGGAGAACTCTATCAGGAAAGAACCAATGAGCGCCTGAGCGAAGAGCTCAAATCGGTACGGATCGAGCAACGGGAAACGATGAAAGAATTCAACGAAAAGCTCGACCGGATCATTGACCAGTGGGCACGCGGGAGGAAGCAATGAGATATCCGCTTGGAGCCCTGTTTCTGGCGTCATGTACCATGCTGGCGCCACTGCCGGCGGAACATCAGGTGATCGAAGAGACCGCGTCCGTCATTCATCCCGAGCCGGAAAACTGGACGGGGGCGCGCAAGCCGAAACCCAGGATATCGTCTTCACCCTCATCCTCATCCGAAATCGCGTCCTGCGCCACCCTGGATGCGGGCGACATGAAAGAGACGATAAAGGCGAAGCTCGACTGCATTACGGAAAATGCGAAATGACATCCGGCGCAATCGGCAAGAGTGTAGTAAAAATCCGAGGGATCGAGAAATGATTAAACCATCCACCGCGCAAGTCCGGTCTGCAATGGCTGTACTGGTGCTTACGGCGTCCACGCTCGTGGGGATCGCCGTGCATGAAGGCTACAAGGATGAGGCATATATTCCCGTGCCCGGCGATGTGCCGACTATCGGATACGGCACGACTGCCGGGGTCAGGATGGGCGACCGGACCACGCCGGTGCGGTCACTGGTGCGGTTGCTTGACGAGATCGAGGGCGTCTATGCCGCCGGTGTAAAACGCTGCGTGACCGTACCGCTGTACCAGTATGAGTACGAGGCGTTCGTCAGGCTGGCTTATAGCATTGGCGTCCCGACCTTCTGCCGGAAAGCCTCGCCAGGAAAATCGCCTAACCTGATCGACTTGATCAACGCGGAAAAATATGCGGAAGCATGCACACGTATAGAGGCGTTCAAGTATGGACCGGGCAGAAAAATATTGCCGGGCCTGGTAAAGAGGCGGGCCGAAGAGCGTGCAATATGCGAAGGAAAAAAATCAGGTCGGCAAAACGCAACATTATCCCAAAATTGAGGTTTTGCCAGAGTGAGCGCTTTCAGAATCACCGGATTTTCCGGACTGGTACCAAGGCTGGCCAAGCAATTACTTGGTGCCAGCCAGGCTCAGGTTGCGACCAACTGTAATTTGACAAGTGGCGATTTACGCCCGCGGAACGGCCCGCTTTTGGTATTTGCACCGGTCATCGCCAACGACATCGTTTCGATGTTTCGTATGGAGAAGGGTGGGAATGAAAAATGGCTGGCGTGGGACAAGGATGTGGATGTTGCCCGTTCTCCTGTCGTCGGCAATACATCGCGACGCTTTTACTATACCGGCGATGGTGAACCGCGCGCATCGGAATATGACATGGCGACTGCGGGCGCTGGTCCTTACCCATCGGGCTGCTATGTGCTGGGCGTGGCGCAACCGCTTAACCCGCCTGTTGTCATGGCCGCCGGTGGCGCGGGACCGACGGTTACCCGTTCCTACGTTTATACCTTTGTCACGCAATGGGGCGAAGAATCCGCGCCGTCGCCGGCATCGCCGGTAACGACCGGAAAGGATGACGGTACCTGGGCGTTGTCAGGCATGGATGCCGCGCCGCCCAATACGGGCGCAATAACCGGCGCAGTGAAGGATATACCGTTTGGGGGACAGGTAGAGATCACGCTGGATACGGTGTATGGGCTCCGGGCGCATGAGAAAATCAGGTTCACATCCGTGGAGGGCATGACGGATCTCAATGGCGAGTTTGCGCTGGTGCATGTGGATCCGGCCACCAGCAAGGTCGTGATATCGCTTTCGACAACACAGGTTTACACCACCGGCGGGGCATGGGTACGGGCGGCGCGGCACAACACGAGCGGCATGACCAGGCGTATTTACCGCACGCTCACCACTTCAGGCGGCACGACATATCACTATGTCGTCACGATACCCGCAATTACCGCCTCGTACGAGGACTCAACCCACGATGAGGAAGTTGCCCTGGGCGAAATGTTGCCTTCCACAAACTGGAGTATGCCGCCTGCGGACATGAAGGGTATTACGATTCTTGCGAACGGGGTTGCCGCCGGTTTCGCCGGTAATGAAATCCTGTTCTCGGAACCATTCAAACCCTATGCCTGGCCCACCGCTTACCGCCAGACCTACGATCAGGACATCGTCGCGATTGCCGTTACCGGCACCACACTGGTCGGTATGACCGAAGGCAACCCATTTACCATCACCGGGGTTGATCCGGTAACGATGGGCGGCGGCATGGAGAAGCTGGGCGTTGCGTGGCCCTGCATGGCGAAGCGCGGCGTGGCGAGCTTTGCATTCGGTATAGGTTATCCCGCTCCGCAAGGCATGGTAATGATTGGAGCGAATAGCGACATCGTTACCAAAGATCTGTTCACGCAAAGAGAATGGGCGGAACTGAACCCTGCCACATTCATCGGGACCTCTGCCGATAACCGCTATTACGCAGGTTATACCGCTAACGATAGTTCGCTCATGTTTGTGATCGACAAGGCCGAGAGCGCATCCTTTATCAAGGTCAATCAGAATATCACCGCAATATGGGCGGACCCGGCCACAGGCAAACTCTATGTGGCGGTGGACAGGAAAATCTACGAATGGGAAGGCGATGCCGGGACCAAACTCACTTACGAGTGGAAAAGCCGGAAATTCATCACTGCGCCTCCCGTCAATTACGGAGCGGCGAAGATAGACGCCGACTTCGATATGCCGGAAATGGAGGCGGCATCCGCGCAGAGCTCCTACGATGCGGCCATCGCAGCAAACCAGGCATTGATTACCAACGGCATGATGAATGACGGATTAGCCGACTCCTGTCTCGCCGAATATGAGATTGGCGGCGATGCCATGCAGGATATTCCGCCGCTGGCCATCGATTCCCTGCAATTTCAGCTATGGGCCGATGGTGCACTGAAATTCACCAGACAGGTGCGTAACAGCCGCGCCTTTCGGCTTCCCGCCGGATACAAATCCGATAACGTGGAGATTGTGCTATCCGGCAATGTGAAGGTTACCGGCGTGGTGCTGGCCGAGACAATGGATGGGTTAAAGCAGGCATAGCAAGTATTTATTTAATATACCTATACACCATTCTCGATTTGGCGCAAGTGTAGTCCTGGGCAGGATGGGTGGAACGCAGCGCAACCCATCAAAACTAAGCAACCGACATATTAAAAGTGACCCGCCCAGTTCGCTCAGTTCATCTGGGCGGTTTTTTTGTTTATGGAAAAAGGAGTATCGAGTGGCAAAATATGTTCATTCCGATGTGCTGGATGGTGGCCTCAATGCAATCAGAAATGGCGCAATCCGCATGCTTTTGCTCAAAACCTACATTCCGGCCGACAGCTACGCAACAGTAACCGGAAACGCGATTTGTGAAGTTACCATGGCCTCTGGCGACTACGCGCTGACCGGCGCCGATGGCGCCGCGCGTGTCTTGAGTGTTTCGGCCAAGAGCGGAGCGGCTTTCGCCAACTCAGGCGCAGCGCCGGATCTGCACATTGCTTTTACCGATAGCGTCAGCAAGGTTTTGCTGGTGACGGATGAAACCAGCGACCAGGTGATTACCAGCGGGAATACCATCAATTTCCCGAGCCTGACTTATACCAGTTCACAGCCTGCCTAAAACCAGTTCACAGCCTGCTGGACGAGGTTTTCCAAAAACTCTTGAGGAACAGATCATGGCAACCTTCACACAAACTCAGGGCGTTCGCAGCCCATCCGTACTCAACTTGGGAACATTGGCGAACGCGACCTATATAACCTCGGCAGCAATTGACCTGGGCTCCGTTATTCCGTTGGACGTTACTTTGGAAATTGAATGCGACCCGAACGGAACCCCTGCCGGCAACAGGCAGCTCATCCTGTTCGCAAAGCTATCGCTGGACAATACCAATTTTGGCAGCGGGCCGGAAAGCGGCACAACATCCACAGAAGAAGCGGACTTGCATTGGATCGGTTCAATGCCCTGCAACGATACCAATATACACAGGAAATTCTTCAGCTTGCAAGGCCTGCCCGTTACACGTTATCTCAAGTTGGTCGTAAAAAACGATACCGGCGTGGCACTCAGTTCCGGTAACGTTTACCGGGCAGACATTACCGGCTTTTCCACCTAGATCGCGTAAACATGTCCGTAATAATCCTCCCCAACCGACTTAACAAGCAGCCACAGTACGCTGCCCCGATCGACTACGCCGGGCTCGGTAAGGGTATACGCATACTGTGGAATCCAGCCGCTGGTCCCGTTGACCTCGCGACAGGCCGGGTATGGTCTACAGGCGGTAATGCGGCAATAGCGAGGGGTCAGAAGGGGCACGTATTCAGGTTCGACGGGGTCGATGATTATTACGGTTATACCGGGTATCCGGAGATTACCGGCAATGTCGGCTCCTTCTTTATCTGGTGTCCCACCGTAGGGGCCGCCGACACCTATGGGCATGCTTTATTCGGTGCATCGTCTCCTGTCGCGTTCGCTCATCAGATCAATCCAGCCATGCAAGTGCATATTGGTTCCAGTCCGCCCAGCACCGGGACGCTGCCATCCTGGTTCAATACCAGAAACCGGAGCCTTGTTCTTGTGTCGGGCGGCACGGCGGCAACGTGCAGGGCTTTTCTCGACGGTAAAGACAGCGGGTTGACCTGGCCTGGCGCGCCCGCTGCGTGGGGACCGGGAAACAAGAATTTTAACCTTGGGCGATATGTCGGCGGAACATCCTGGGATTTTGACGGGACAATACTCATCGCCGGGCATACCGAGAAAATCTGGGGCGACGCTGAATCAAGGGCGTTCCATGATAATCCGTGGCAGCTATTCAAGGTTTCCCCAAAAAAACTGTGGAAAAGCAGCGGTGCGATACATCATTTGACTGCGGAAGCTCCAGTTCAGTCGAATTTCGGCGACATGCGAGCAGTAGCGCAGGATCACGCGCTGGTTGGATCCGCATCGACGCAAAATGGTATGGGCAGCGCCGGGCCGCTAATTCAGGATCAGGCTCTTGTTGTTGCACCCGTCGCCCAGGCCAGCACATCAAGTGCTGGGCCGATTACCCAAAATCAGGTTCTTGCCGTTGTATCGAATGCTCAGGTTAATTCATCCAGTACCGGCGCGGTAACACAGGCACGGATGTTGATCGTGCCAGGGCAAACGCAGGGGCAGGCATGCTCCGCGCCAACGATAACCCAAACGCACATCATCGTTGCCACTGCGCCTACCCAGGAGAACAAAAGCACCACTGGCGTCCTACATATCGACAGCGGCGGGCTCAAAGTGGAATCGGCGGTTCAAGGAAACGCCGCTGTCGCCGCGATCATTACGCAGGCGCATATGCTCATTGTTTCCTTTCCCAGCCAAGGCAGCAAAGCCGGCACAGGCGCCGTCAGCGATGGGGTTGTCGTCGAAGCTGCGCTGAGTATCGGTATGGCGCCAATGCTACGCATCAAGAAGCCGGGCATACCTGCTGGAACGCCGGAATGGCTGAAAACCATGATCGAGCTACTGACCGGGCGGCGGGGAAACAGGATCATGCCGCCGGCGTTTCGCGCGCTCACATTTTCTGCCGTGCCTACCCGAACGGAATGCGAGGCGCTCTATGCCTATACCAATGACGTCCGCAACGCGGTGGAACGCATCATTACCAGACTGGATAGCTGATGAATACAGAACTGATTGCTTTGCTCAAGGCAAACATGGGCTTGCCCTTGCTGCCCGGGTTGGCGGCGGATATTTGCGTTGCAGCCAGCCGAATTGGAACGCTGGTACCGGCAAGCGTCACTGAAC
The DNA here is from genome assembly GCF_900100985.1 of Nitrosospira sp. Nsp1. Taxonomy (NCBI): domain Bacteria; kingdom Pseudomonadati; phylum Pseudomonadota; class Betaproteobacteria; order Nitrosomonadales; family Nitrosomonadaceae; genus Nitrosospira; species Nitrosospira sp. Nsp1. The sequence goes on along the minus strand of NZ_FMUF01000024.1, from coordinate 13,877 downwards.
AGATCAAGCCTGAAAAACATGAAGATTTCATATTTTCCCTGGAGCGTATCGAGAACATTGGCGAGGAGGTAAAGCCGCTGCACCGGGCGCATTGGGATGAAACAGAGGCGCATCGGCATGGGCTGCCATTCAATCCGGATTACGAAACCTTCATCCGTTATGAACGTGCCGGGCGGTATGTTCTTTTGACCCTGAGACACGGAGGAAGATTATTGGGCAACTGTGCCATGTACCTGGATAAGAGCGCACATACGCAAACCATCATCGCCACGGAAGACACCCTCTATTTGCTGCCTGAAGCGCGCAAGGGGAGGGCTGCCCGGTATTTTGTGGCATACGTGGAAAACGCGATGCGACTCATCGGCGCCAGTGAGATCAATATTACCGTGAAGACGGTCAACAAGGCTGCGCGGTTCTTCCGTCTGCTCGGCTATCGCCATGTGGAAAATGGATTGAATAAAATACTGGAGGTCGAAAATGTGTAGCTCTAAACCGCCGAAACCCGATCCGCTGATCGGCCAGACAGCGAAGCAGAATGCCGACATCGCGCAGCAACAGCTTGATGTGGCGAAACAACAACTCGAGTGGGAAAGGGATAGGGCCAGTGTGCAGGACCCGTTGATTCAAAAGATTGTTGATCAGCAGATTGCAGCAGGCGATGCCAATGCCGCCAGGGCGGAGTCGCAATGGCAGATTTACCGCGATCTGTTTGCGCCTATAGAGGAGCGCATGGTCAAGGATGCCAATGAATTCGATTCGCAAGCACGCAAAGACCGGATGGCGGCAGAGGCGGGCGGCGACGTCGTGCGCGGTTACCAGGCTGCGCGGGACGCCAGCCAGCGCTCAATGGAGCGCATGGGCATCAACCCGAATTCAGGCAGATTTCAGGCATTGGCCCTTGAAACCAGCCTGGGGTTGGCCAAGGATACGGCAGGCGCCATGAACAAGGCGCGCCGGGATACCGAACTGCAGGGTATGGCCATGCGGCAAGGCACGGCGCAATTCGGGCGCAATATGCCCACCACAGGGATAGCGACCGATGCAGCCGCGTTGAACGCCGGTAACTCAGCCGCGGGAAACCTTGCTACCCAGGCGGGGCTGCATAATGCCGGCCTGAATGCGGCACAGAGCTGGTTCGGCGGAGCTACCGGGGCAAACAACTCAGCGGGCAACACAATGCTGAATCAGTACCAGGGCCAGCTTGGCGCATGGCAGCAACAGCAGCAAAACAAGGCAGCCGCGCTGGAAGGATTGGGGAGCCTGGTTGGAACGCTGGGGGGCGCTTATATGATGGGCCCGGGGCTTCGCAAAGGCGGCATCATCAAGAATGGGAGCCCTTATGGCCCGGGATTGCTGAAGCGCAAAGGCTATGCGAAAGGCGGCATGATAAAAGGCCCGGGCACCGCCACGAGCGATTCAATCCTGGCAAGCATTGAAGGGATCAAGCCTATCCGTTTATCCAACGGCGAAGCAGTATTGAACAAGGAAGCCATAGCGCTGATAGGGGAGGATTTTATCCATCGAATCAATAGCGGAAGCCTGGCTATGGTAAAGCGCAACCGCGCTGTCGATAAAAAAAACGGGGAGATCGGGCATGATTAATGGACTGGGTGCATTTGCGGGCGGGCTCGCGAAAGGTTTGGGCGCCGGGCAGGATATCAATTTGCGGCGGCAATACATCAGCGAACAGAAAAAATCCGGTCTGCGCAAAACAGAATTGCATCAGGCGAAACTGAAAGAGGTCGGTTTCGACAGCGAAAAGCGGAACCGACTGCGGAACGCCAACGATGAAATAGTTGCCGGTTGGCAGCATAATCAGCAGGCCCCAACTACTCAGCCGGTGCAATCCGCAGCGCCGGGGCTGAGCGAGATATCGGCACAGATGCCCATGGTTGTCGATACAAGAGCTGCCGGGCTTTCCAGCATCAACAAGCCGTTGGCGCAGCCAACGATGTCATCCGATGAAATGATCGGCATGCGCATGCTGACCAGCAATCTTCCGGAAGACCCGGATGAGCTGACGCGGATGGCAGGCATTTATGAGAAATATGGCCTTCTGGAAGAGATGACGCCATGGATGAACCAGGTCTACGCAGCCAAGAAAAGCCGTATTCCTGATGCGTTGCATTTCTTGTTAAACGGGGATGCGAAAGGCGCCAGGGAAATTTTGGAAAAAGGGAGTGTACGCCTGAGGGATGATCCGGTGCGCATGCGTTCTAATAGTAGCCAAAAAAATGTATGGAAATTTAGATTTGAGGATGGAAGAGAAGAAGATGTCAACCTGAAAGAATTTACTGGGAGGTTTTTTCCCGAGAATTCTCTCAAGATAAGGATAGGAGAATAGAATTAACTGCAACTGACCAAGCACCAGCGCTTAGTGGCAATGTTGCGTGGCAAGTTCGATGATGCGCGGGTTGAACTCTTTGGGCCGCAGGCATATCATCGGACTGCGCTGCGGCCACACCTTGAGGATGTTGGCCGGGCGGTATGCCCTCATGCGCCGCGTTTTAAACGGTGCATGATGCTCGGATTCAACGGATAATCGTAAGCCCGACTGTCTTGAGAAGTTGGCTGGATGGCGCATAATCGACGATGCTTTTGAAGGGATGGCAAATTCGTTGACGCAGGAACTCGGAAAACCCATCGGAGCCGCTATCGTAGAGTTTGTTAAAGCAAAATTTCCTTTTGATGAGCACTCGACTTTTCCGCAAGGCGAGCCTCATTCGTAGTTCGTTTACTGTTGATACCATATTTTATCAACTATAAAACCCAACCGTTCGATCGATCAATTCTCTGGCGGGGCGATTTTGTCTGAAGCCTTACTCTGCCTGATGTTCTGGCCGGGTAGACAGAATCGCGCTATCTGCAACAAGAGTTCCAGCTGCGTGCTGGAACGGACTTATCAGGCAGAACCCTAGTCGCAACGTTTCTTTATTGATCCGTCGTCGGCATGCCTATGCGAAAATCTGGCTCTGCTGTCGTAAGATAGCCCAATTTATTTCAAGCCGCTCAGCGAGCCTTATATTATGTCCGCACTGACGACCCTGCTGAACACCTATCGCAACGCTGCCGTATCCGAGCGCGAAAAAGGCACGTACTTTGAAGAACTGATCGTCTGCTACCTGCGTCACGAGGCTACCTACCGTGACCTGTACAGCGACGTATGGACGTATGCGCAGTGGGCGAAGCTGCAGGGCATCGACAAACGCGATGCCGGCATCGACCTGGTTGCGAAGACGCACGGCACCTATGAGCTGCACGCCATTCAATGCAAATTCTACGCCGAAGACTATCGCGTCCAGAAAAGCGATATCGATAGCTTTTTTACCGCCTCAGGCAAAAGCACGTTCAAGCACCGGGTCATTGTCAGCACAACATCCAACTGGAGCGTGCACGCCGAAGATGCGCTGCAAGACCAGAATCCACCGGTCAGCAAAATCGACCTGTACGATCTGGAAACCAGCCAGATCGATTGGACCAGATACCAGCCAGGCCAAACTCCGATATTCCAGGTCAAAAAGACATTACGCACACACCAGAAGAGTGCCCTAGAGGCCGTGGTCCTAGGTTTAAAAACCGCCGAACGCGGCAAGTTGATTATGGCCTGTGGCACGGGTAAGACTTTTACCAGCCTGAAGATTGCCGAAACGCTTGCGGGTGCAGGTGGCCGTGTTTTGTTTCTGGTGCCCAGCCTGTCACTGCTGTCGCAAACACTGACGGAGTGGACGCAAGAAAGTGACATACCGCTACACAGCTTTGCCGTTTGCTCCGATAGTGATGTGGGCAAGAAGCGCAAGGTAGACGACGACGTCGTGCAAACTTTTACCCACGAGCTACGCTACCCAGCCACCACGGAACCGGCACGGCTAGCCGGTGAGATAGCCAAACGCCAAGATGTCCAGCACATGAGCGTGGTGTTCAGTACTTACCAATCCATTGATGTCATCAGCCAAGCACAAAAGCAGTTCAACCTGGATGATTTCGATTTGATCGTCTGTGATGAGGCGCATCGCACCACCGGCGCTATTTTTGACGGGCAGGAAGAAAGTGCTTTTGTGCGCGTGCATAGCGCTGACTTCATTCGTTCGTCCAAACGCGTGTACATGACCGCCACGCCGCGCATCTATGGCGATATCGCCAAAGCCAGTGCTGAGCAGGACAATGTCGCGCTGTATTCCATGGATAACCAAACCCACTATGGGAAAGAGCTATTTGTCATCACTTTTTCCGAGGCGGTCAAGCGCGGCCTGCTGGTCGATTACAAGGTAATTGTCCTAGCGGTTGAGGAAGCCCACGTCAACCGCCGCCTGCAAAGCCTGCTGGCTGACGGGAACAACCAGTTGAAGGTGGATGATGCCGCAAAGATCATCGGTTGCTGGAAGGCTTTATCTAAACAGGGCTTGGGGGCAGATCTGGCTGAAGACACTTCGCCTATGCAGCGTGCGGTGGCATTTTGCCAGGTGATCGAGGTGAGCAACAAAGGCAGGACTCACAAGGTCAGCTCAAAGAATATTGCAGGCATGTTCCAGGCTGTGGTGGAAGCCTACCAGGAGACGGAAGAGTTCGAGACAGCGGCGACATTAACCTGCGAGGCGGCACACGTGGACGGCAGCATGAATGCCAGCCAGAAGGAAGAAAAGCTCAACTGGCTGAAAGCCGATGCGCTCCGGAATACCTGCCGCATCCTGAGCAATGTGCGCTGCTTGTCGGAAGGTGTGGATGTACCGGCGCTGGATGCGGTGCTGTTCTTGACACCTCGCAACTCCCAGGTGGATGTGGTGCAGTCCGTGGGCCGTGTCATGCGTAACGCACCCGGCAAAAAGCGCGGCTATGTGATTTTGCCGGTGGTAATCCCCGCCGGCATGGAAGCGCATGAAGCGCTGAACGATAACCAGACCTATAAAGTGGTCTGGCAAGTGTTGCAGGCATTGCGCTCACACGATGACCAGTTTGATGCCATGGTCAACAAACTGGACCTGATCGGCAAAGATGTTAAAAAGATGGAAATCATTGCTATCACCGATAAAATTCAAAAGAAGCAGGAGCGCAGCAAAGGCGAGACCAAGGCACGAACGGGTAAAGGCGTTTATGCCTTGGGCGACGCACCCGGAATGGATGCGAGCAAGGCGCAAGCAGACCTGCAATTTGAAATCGGTGAGATCGAGCGCGCCATCTACGCCAAGCTGGTTCAGAAAGTGGGCAACCGCCACCACTGGGAAGACTGGGCTAACGACATTGCCAAGATCGCCCGCACGCATATTGACCGTATCACCGCCATTATCGAAGAGTCCGCCAATACGCGTGAACGGGACGCCTTCAATGCTTTCGCGGCGGAACTGCGCGATGACCTGAACGACAGTATCTCTGACGCCGAAATCATCGAAATGCTGGCCCAGCATTTGATTACGAGGCCCGTGTTCGACGCGCTGTTTGAGAGCTACAGCTTTACCCGACACAACCCCATGTCGCAGGCGATGCAAGGCGTGCTGGATGCTTTGCATGAGCACCATCTGAACAAGGAAGCCGACACGTTGCAACGCTTTTACGAAAGCGTGGCAATGCGTGCTGAAGGAATCGACAACGCGGCAGGCAAGCAAAAGATCGTGGTCGAGCTGTACGACAAGTTCTTCCGTAATGCTTTTCCACGCATGACAGAACGCCTGGGAATTGTGTATACGCCGGTGGAGGTAGTGGACTTCATCATCCACAGCGTGAACGATGTTCTGAAAACTGAGTTCGGGCAGACCTTGGGCAGCGATGGCGTACATATCCTAGACCCCTTTACCGGCACCGGTACTTTCATTACCCGTCTGCTGCAAAGCGGCTTGATGACAACAGAGCAGCTAAAGCACAAATACAAAAGCCAGATCCACGCCAATGAATTGGTATTGCTGGCCTATTACATCGCCGCAATCAACATTGAGGCCGTGTACCACGATATCGTGGGTGGCGACTACGTACCCTTTGAAGGCATTTGCCTGACCGATACCTTCGAAATGTACGAAAAGGAGGATCTGGTCAGCAAACTGCTGGTGGACAACAGCGAGCGGCGCAAGCGCCAGAAGAATCTGGATATTCGCGTGATTATGGGCAATCCGCCGTATTCGGCGGGACAGACGAGCGCGAACGACAATAATGCCAACGTAGCCTATCCGCATTTGGATGAACGTATTGAGAGTACCTATGTGGCATATTCAAAAGCTGCTTTATCTAAAGGGCTGTATGACAGTTATATTCGTGCGATACGATGGGCAAGCGACCGTGTGGGGAACAGTGGTGTAATCGGCTTTGTAACTAATGCTGGATTTGTCGAGGCTAATACCGCTGATGGGTTACGTCAGTGCCTGACCGAGGAATTCAGCAGCATTTATGTATTTCATTTGCGGGGGAATCAACGTACATCTGGTGAGCTGTCACGTAAAGAAGGGGGCAAGATTTTTGGTAGTGGCAGCCGCGCACCGATTGCCATCTCGTTATTGGTCAAGAACCCTAATGCCAGGGAAAGTGGGCTGATTCATTTCTATGATATAGGCGACTATCTGAGCCAGGCTGAAAAGCTGGAGAAAATCAGCGAGTACGCCAGCATCTCGGGTATCACCAGCGCAGGCGGCTGGCAAACCATCGTTCCTGATGAGCATGGTGATTGGCTTAATCAGCGAGATGACAGCTTTGACGAGTTCATAGTGTTGGGCGACAAAAAGGGGAGTGGGCTGAAGTTGTTTAGCAACTTCTCTTTGGGGGTAGCCACAAATCGTGATGCCTGGTGCTATAACGCGGCAAAAAGTGATGTGGAAGCCAACATGACGCGCATGATCGCTTTCTACAATGAAGAGCTTGCGCGCTTTAACGCCGCTCACGTAGGGTTAGATAGAAAAGCTCGTGGTGAACAAATAGATGCGTTCATCGACACGAATAGGACAAAAATTAGTTGGACGCGGGCATTGAAGCAAGAGTTAGCCAAAGACCGAGAGTTTCGTCTAGATGCGGACTGCCTTACTTCGAGCCTATATCGACCTTTTACCAAGCAATGGATGTATTTCAATCGTACCTTCAATGAGATGGTATTGCAGATGCCGCGAATTTTCCCAGATGCTGCGGCAGAAAACTTGGTGATTCAAGTGAACAGCAACTTCGATGGGAACGGCTGTCTTGCGATAATAAGTAATGTTTTGCCCGATCTTCATTGCAACGGCGATAGCCAATGTTTTCCCCTGTATCTTTACGACGAAGAGGCCACCTCAGCCACTGCTTCGCAATCGAAAAACCTATTTGATATGCCTGTCGCCGCGCAAGCGCGACGCCAGCGCCGTGACGCCGTGACCGATGAAGGCCTGGCTCACTTCCTGGCCGCCTACCCCGGTGAGCAGATCAGCAAAGAAGACATTTTCTACTACATCTACGGCCTGCTGCACTCAGAAGAATATCGGGACAAGTACGCCGACAATCTGTCCAAAGAACTTCCCCGTATCCCTTGCGTCAGAACCGCTGTTGATTATTGGGCGTTCACTAAAGCGGGCCGTGCCCTGGCCGATCTGCACCTGAACTACGAAACAGTCGCCATGTATCCCGCCACCGTCACCGGCGGCGGTGCAGACGACGAAGATTACCGTGTCCGGAAGATGAAGTGCGGCGCAAAGAAGGATCTGACCACGTTGCACTACAACAGCAAAATCACCATTACCGGCATTCCGCTGGAAGCCTACGAGTATGTGGTCAATGGTAAACCTGCCTTAGACTGGGTAGTCGAGCGCCAGTGCGTAAGCACACACAAAGACAGCGGCATCGTCAATGACGCCAACGACTGGGCTATCGACACAATGAACAACCCGCGCTATCCCCTGGAATTGTTCTTGCGCGTGATCACCGTCAGCCTTGAAACGATAAAAATTGTAAAGGCACTGCCGAAGCTGGACATTATCGGAAATCAAGCCGTGCCGGGCCTGCTGAAGAAAGCAGGTGAAGCAGCCACATGCTCGACGGATGAGGTAGCTGAAATAATCGCCATTCAGTAACCGTGGCGCATGCCTGAGCCCACGGAAAGCGAGCATCGTAAGCAATTTAACTTAAAGGGTTAATCAGACATCTCTCCAGTACTAAGCTACCAAAAGAGTGAATGGCTTCCTCGCTCGCTGAGAGATAGAAGGCGGCAGAGCGAGCATTTGCGATCCACTGACCATCAACGACTTCGAGACTGATGCCTACGTGAATTTTCTGTTCGATTGCGGTTACGAGTTTGCGTGGCAGTGTCGATACTTGGCCCCCGCGATGCACAAAGGAGTTGCGAAGGTTCTTGAGTTCAGAGAGCTTTAATCGTTGAGACGTGTGTTCGAACAGTGAGACATGGATGTGCTCCTTGGCGTATGCTTCTGCCGAAATAAGGAAATCTGTCCTGGTTTCTGCATAAATGGTGTTGGATGGCCAACAGTGATCTGCCAATGTTCAAGGATTTGGTGAACACCGTATTCGAATGCAGCGTACACCGACACGAGAACCCCGCCCCACACTAGGCGTGGTAGAACAGTCGAGGCGTCGTGCATGATTGCCTCAAGCTCACCTTCGAATTCGCCCATTGCTACCGGATCGGTTTCTGCTTTGATGCGGGCGCGAATCCGCACAGTTTGTTGATCGGTTGCGTGAGGCATGAACTGGTGTACTACGCGGACAAACCGCTTCAACTCCGCGAAGGAGTCGACCGCCCATGGAAAATCAAAGATTAGATCGAAGTCCTCAAATGGGTCTTCAGTGACGCGGTCTGATTTGCTCAATCGCTTTCTGCCTTTCAAGAAATCGAAGGCTCATTACACTTCAATGTTCAGTGGGCACAGTGACGTTGCGTTTATTGTTATTGCAACTTCACTTCCGAGGTGGTCGTAAAGACAGATTTTGTTCATACCACTGATCCTCTCACTCTTGAAGAGGGCCGTACCGGCATGGGCAAGAGAAAATGTTGCGAGACAGGGAAGTGTAGTGCCGATGTGTCTCATAATGACTCCATTGGCTTTGTCGATAGGCAGGCTTGAATCGTTTGATATTCCCAGCTTCTATCTTCGAATTTTACTGTTGAGTAAACAATTGGACTTAAGTACACCAATTTCTGAGTATGGGTATTTCGAAGTATGCCCGATCTACTTGCTTATCTTAATCAGGAGAGTTTGAGCCTTTATGGGTCAACTCACGCAATGGAAAATAACAGACATCATTTGCTCAAATTCGCACTGAATGCTGGCTGGGGCAGTTTCAAATGCAGGTCGTTACATCTAGCTATCGCTCCCAAGCAACGTCGGCAATTAGCGTGTCTTTCTTCTATTAATATTGGCGTCTGCGTCCGCTTGAATGGGGCTAGTCTATCGATATGGAGAAGGCGGTGCTAAAATCTCGCTTTCGAAATCACTCAACGATAGCCAAGTCGCTCGTGTTTGGACCAAAGCTTTCGCGATAAATAAAGTTAAGGCTAAATTTTGTTAGCAAAATTGCTTCGAGGCATTTGGAGTGCGCCAAAGCTTACCCAACAGTCTTATTGGTGTCCTGTATGCGACAGTAAACAAACCACGTTCTCGCCCCTTCCGAAATTCTATCTTAAAAATGCACTCCATTATGGTTTTAAGCATTTAGAAAATGCGGAGATGCTTTCACTTCGAGCCTATGCATGTCCTAAGTGTGGCGCATCTGATCGTGAGCGTTTGTATGCATTATGGATCGATCAACAAATCAAGAAGAATCTCTTCCCTAAGTGCGCACGTGTAATTCACTTTGCGCCTGAAGCCGCCTTGTCAAGAAAGCTCAAGGAGTTGAGTCAATTCGACTATAAAACAGCAGATCTATTACGCAATGATGTCGATTACAAAGTCGATATTATGGATATGCCATTTGATGACAAATATTTTGACGTTTTCTTATGTAGTCATGTCTTGGAGCACGTAGAGAATGATGATCGGGCCATTAAAGAGTTACACAGAATCACCAAACCGGGTGGCTGCGGAATTCTTATTGCTCCTATTATTATGGGTCTAAAAAAGACGTTGGAAGATCCCAGCATTACGGAGGAGGCCGACCGTTGGAAATTTTATGGTCAGAATGATCACGTAAGGCTTTATGCTCACGATGACTACGTAAAAAAAATACGAAGTCACAATTTTCTTATCGAAGAGCTCGGTGAGAACTATTTCGGGGAAGAAGTTTTCGGTTTGCTAGGACTAACGCGAACAAGTATTCTTTACATAGTCAACAAGCAAATCTGATTGTATGAAAAATATAGCTGCACTATCGCAAAAAAATGAAACCACCATCAACACCGCGTGGTTTTGCCATCAATAAGTAATTCCGATTTAACCCAGTGGGTCTTGCCACAGACGGGGTTATCCAGCTTGAAGAGGTACAAAATCTTTATCAAATTGAGGGCGCAAGCGCAAAGAAGTAACCCCATGAATAGTATCCATCAAAATGTAATCAAATACAGACCGGGCTTACTTAATCGGGTGGCCGAACCTGACAACATTTCATGCACTTGCAGGTGATAGGCTTCTCATGCGATACCTTTAGTCCGATTTAATAGAGACAGCTCTACAAACGAACCTTGCCATGAATGAAAAAAATAACGTTTTCGTCACTCAACCCTTATTACCTCCACTAGAAGAGTTTATTCCTTATCTCCAAAAAATTTGGGATAACAAAATTCTCACCAATTGTGGACCGTTTCACCAGCAACTTGAAAGCGCACTATGTGAATACCTTGGGTTGGAACATATTGCACTGTTTACCAATGGAACGATTGCTTTGGTAACAGCCCTGCAAGCATTACGCATTACGGGTGAGGTTATCACCACACCATATTCTTTTGTAGCTACGGCACACTCGTTATTGTGGAATGGGATTAAACCTGTTTTTGTTGATATCGATCCGAGAACGTTTAATCTTGATCCGGCTAAGATTGAAGCAGCTATAACGCCGCAAACCACTGCGATAGTGCCGGTCCATTGTTATGGGCATCCATGTGATGTTGAAGCAATTCAAAAAATTGCAAATAACTATAATCTTAAGATAATTTACGATGCAGCTCATGCTTTTGGGGTAAAAGATACACGTGGCAGTATTCTTCGCCATGGTGACTTATCAGTCCTTAGTTTCCACGCAACTAAAGTCTTTAATACGTTCGAAGGTGGTGCGATTGTTTGTCCAAATGCACAAATAAAACATCATATTGATAACCTCAAAAATTTTGGTATCGTGGATGAGGTAACTGTTGTGGCTCCAGGCATTAACGGCAAAATGAGCGAAATTAATGCCGCTTTCGGATTATTGCAGCTTCAGCACATGGATCGTGCCTGGGCTCGCCGTAAGGAAATTGATACCCTCTATCGCGAACAACTAGCCGGTTTACGCGGTATTCAATGCCTTCCTGACACAGGCGAAATAATGCCCAATTACTCTTATTTTCCGATACTTGTGCAATCGGAATACCCTATTGCTCGGGATGATCTATACCAAAAACTTAAAGATGAGGGGATCTACTCTCGTCGCTATTTTTACCCATTGATTTCAGATTTTCCGATGTATAGAGGCTTGGCTTCGGCACAGCGCAGCAATCTGCCAGTTGCTTCTGATGTGACTACCAAAGTACTGTGTTTACCAATATATCCAGCTCTGAGCCATCAAGAGCAGCTTTGCATTATCAAATCAATTCGAGAATTTTAATCTCTGCGGGTTTGATTTCCCGCTCCTTGGGGCGAAAGTTGGCTGAAAGCCAGCGAATTGTAAGAGCGCAGTTAATACCCTGCTGCTTGCGGCAGGGTGCTTTATATGACATTTCTTACATACTTTCGACGGATATATTTGAAAATCATTAGATTACGTTAACGCTTTTAAGCAGTAATGATTCTGAAGAGGAACGCTTAATGGGAACGCTATCTCCCGAGTCTATCGAGAAAATCGGTTTTGCCTCCGTTGGAAAAAATTTATGCATTTCTGACCGCGCCTCTTTTTATAACCCTTCTAGAATTTCATTCGGAAACAATGTTCGTATCGACGATTTCTGTGTATTATCCGCTGGCATTGGAGGCATCAATATAGGCAGCTATATTCACATCGGGGTTTTTTCTTCTTTAATCGGTGCAGGAAAAATTACATTACGTGACTTTTGCAATATTTCCTCTCGGGTCTCCGTGTACTCCAGCAATGACGATTACTCTGGTTTCGCGATGACGAGTCCAGTATTACCAAGTCGCTACACTAGCGTTACGCACGCAGATGTCTTTATGAATAAGCACGTGATCATTGGAAGCGGGAGCGTTATTTTGCCCGGTGTAACGCTTGGCGAAGGTGCGGCAATAGGTGCGCTTAGTCTAGTAAAGAGCGATTGCAATGCTTTTCGTATCTATGGGGGTAATCCTCTTCGTGAAATAAAGATGCGCAAACGGAACCTGCTCGACTTGGAGAAAGCTTTTTACTTGGAGCAAGGAGATACGGGGAGAAGGTAGATGCTATTATTATTGCTATTAATATAGTCTATCTCTGATAGGTTAGAGCTAGGAAATTGTCTCACAAACGTTTATCGTGAGTTCTGCTTCACAGACTTGAAACCAAAACTTTTTCTTCATTTAAAGCAAGCTCACCATTTCGTAGCATGGGAGCGCGAACATTTCAGACAATATTTTGATCTGGTTGATTCTCCGTCTCAAGATGCAATCGTTCTTTCGTTTGGCCCTGACGTAATACACAGTGGCGCTCGGTTGCCAGCGAGTAAAAGATTCGCATATATACTTCCAGGCTTTGGTAGTAATCCTGTTTATAACTTGGAATTAAGAAATGAAATTCGAGGTATTCTAATTGAATATTACGATTCATTTTTTATTAACCCTGGGCCCCTCGAGATTGCTTATGGTGATCTCAAGAATATTTGCATATGCCCCTTCAGCTTAAATACTTCTTTAGTTGGGTTCTCTAAATATAGAAAGGAAATTGAATCTCTCTTACATATATCTCATGATTCACCTCAAAAAGACTGGCAGCGCAGCCAATCCATAATGAAAAAAACGGGGTTGCGGAATGAAGTATTCCCATCCCGAGAAGCAATTAGTAATCAGCTAGGCTTTAAGTGGAAAAAGCGTATTAACCATTTGGTAAAGAAACTTACAACCAAGAATTTTTTTAACATGCCGCCTGGACCAGGTTACGTAATGCATGAGGAGGTCATTAAAAAGTACCACATGTATGACGCATTTATCCATGTGGCGAGAGATATTAAAGATCCTATTTATATTGATGGCAAATACACTGCATCCTTACTTGAAGCCGGACTGACTGGCGCTATCCTCTTCTGGCATGATACTTTTCAAACTGGCAAGAATCTCGAAACGGTGTTTGATCTGCCATTAGACATAGAAGAAGCTGCAAGAATCATTCTTGAGGTTCGTGAGAGCATCAACGTGGAAAAACACAGTCAAAAAACGCAAGAGGAGATACTAGATGTATGTCGGCCTGAACATTCAGTAAGTATCAGGTGTCAGCACATACTGGGACTTTGATGTAGGGGGTCATACATGATCTGAAGGTTGAGTGACCTCTCAGGTACGATTCGTAATAATTCAGCTATTCATTAAATTCATAGCAATAAACGTAACTGAGAAACCAACACATCTTTGTCGGTAAACAAAACTCATAGAAATAGCCACGCTTATAACAATTTTTTCCACCCCAACACGCTTGCAAATCGATTAATGCCCGCTTTTATTCTACGTTTTTTTTCTTTGAATTCTTCTATGATCCTTGGCCGTAATACATCAATCTTGACCTGCTCCCAGTAATTAGCTACACGGTGCAGTAGAATCCGGGGTTGTAAATTGATGGTGGGCTGCAAATTCGGCTGGGGTGATGTTGCCCAA
>NZ_FMUF01000013.1:0-92450 GCF_900100985.1 Nitrosospira sp. Nsp1 | reverse complement strand
CATCTGGTAATGGATCGCGCCTACGAGGGGAATGAAACACGGCAACTGGCGTTGGATCTTGGTTTCATTCCGGTAGTCCCGCCCAAGGCCAACCGGGTTGAGCCTTGGGAATACGACAAGGTTATGTATCGGCGGCGTAACGAGATTGAGCGACTGTTCAGGAGGCTGAAAGGATTCCGCCGTATCTTCTCCCGCTTCGAGAAACTTGATGTAATGTTCACTGGCTTCATCCACTTCGCTTTGATCGTCGAAGCACTTAGATTGTGTTAACAGACCCTAGAAATGAAGCGGTGTAAACGCGCTTCATACCTGCGATTACACCGCCCGCAGCGAGTCCACGATATTCAGGCGTGCGGCGCGTACGGCCGGGAGAAAGCCGCCGACCACGCCCATGATCAGGGCGAACGCAAATGATTTAAGGATAATTTCCAGATTCAGGATAAAGCTGAACGCCAGTTCCGAGAAGGACTGCCAGTTCATGGTGGAAATGGTAAAGAACTGCATGAAAGACGCCATTGTCAAACCGATGACGCCGCCCGCCGCACCGAGCATCAATGCTTCCACAAGAAATGCAGCGAGAATATTTCCGCGGCGAAACCCCAATGCGCGCAGGGTGCCGATTTCCGTGGCGCGATTAGCAACCGAGGCGTACATGGTGATCATTGCACCGATGATCGCGCCTGCGGAAAAAATGATCGACAACATCATCCCCAGATAGCGGATGAAGTTTGCCAGCACTTGCGATTGCTCCGCATAGAAAACGCTTTCCCGCTTGGCTTCCAGGGTAAGGCGGGGATCATCTTCAATGCGGGACTTGAGTTGAGGAAACGTTGCCGCGTCATTCAGCTTCAGTATCACTGAGGAATAGACTGGTCTGCGAAATGCCTGCATCAACTGATCCACGTCTCCCCAGATCTCCGAATCGAAGCCGCTTTTACCCGCATCCATAATGCCGACCACGGTCCATTCACGTTGCGCGAAGCGCAACATTTCACCCACGCCTGCGCCTTTATAGCGTTCCGCAATATTCTTGCCTGCAATAATTTCCGTCGAGCCAGGATAAAACATGCGCCCCTCCGTGATTTCCACCTGGGGGCGGAGTTCGACCCCCTTTTGTCCGACGCCGCGTATCAATACGTTTGAGGCTTTATTGGAGTCGCGTTTGGCAAGAGCGATCAATACGATGGTTTCCTTCGATGCGAGGCGCGCGCCGTCTATGCCGTAGGCAACTTCCGGCTGGTTTTCCACAATGGCGGCCTGGTCGCGCTCAACGAGACTCTGCACCTCCGTCCCGGCAGAACGACGCGTAACGATTACATTATCGGGAGACCCTGTTTCCACCATGGTTTTTCTGAGACCCTCCTCCAGCATCAACACGGTAGCGAATACGAAAACCACGAGGGCCATTCCGCAGGCGGTGAGCAGTGTAGTCAATTTGCGTGCGGCGAGATTGCGCCACGTGTATGAAAGAGGGACCGACATAATCAATTTGAACCTAAATCCGGTAGTTGGACGGGGAGAAGTGTACGGTTTTTGAGGTGCAGGGCAAGGCGCAACGACGCGGAATGCGACCGCGCAGGGCGGAGCAGTGCCTTCCGCAGGAAGGTGCGACCCCGAAGCGGGATGCGGGCGCCCCCTTGCGTGTGGAACGCGATCGCGGCATCCCCTGCGCTGCCCGATCCCCGCTGCGCGGGGTCCCTCGGGCGACGCTTCGGGGCGCCGTTCCATTCCAAGGAGTTGCAACGCAGCCATGTGCCGCAAAAACTGTGCAATTCACCTCGTAGCGACCTCACTCAGAAGGTGAGCGTCAAATAATATGAAATAATGTTATTAATCATAACACTAATCTATTAAATGAGTGGTCAACTACCGGATTTAGGTTAAAGCTACCCGATGTGGCGAAGTCCTTCCACAATAGACACTTGCGACGCGCGCAATGCAGGCATCACTGCTGCAATAAATCCGACCGCGATTGCGGCGGCAACTTGCATGAAGACCGTTTCCAGCGAGACGCTGAATACCGGAAACAATGTACCCACCTGTTTGCTGAATGCATGGGCGATCGGGAAAGTAAGCAGAATCCCGATTACCGCACCCGCGAGCGCAATAGCCAGTGACTCGCCATAAATCAATCCGGTCAGGAAGCGCGGGCCAAAACCCAATGCTTTGAGCGTGGCGTACTCGCGGATGCGTTCGCGCGCAGTCATTGCCATGGTGTTCGCCATTACCGCAAGGATGATGAATATCACCACGAACGAAACGATGCGTATCGCCACGACGATGGCTTCGGTCATGGCGACAAAACCCAGCTGGAACGCCTTCTCTGTTTCGGTAAGGGTTTCCGCGAGAGAGTTTCTGAACAATGCGTCGATCTCGGTCGAGATTTCCGCAGCCCTGTCGGCATCCGAGATCTGGATTATGTATACACCCACATGATTGGATCGACGGGCTATAGTCTTTTTCAACGTTTCATTGAGGTAATCCCAGTGAAAGAAAAGTTGCGAGGTGTCCGTTCCCGCTTCGGCGCCGTCATAAATAGCGCGCACCGTGAAACTCCATGCGCCTGGGTAAATTGTCCCCCGAAGAGGGATTGTATCGCCGACCTTGAAGCCATACGTATCTGCCAGCTTGCGGCCGATCACACAGCCCTTGCGGTCGATGCGGAATGCTTTCATTTCCGCCGGCAGGATGAGGTATTCCGGATAAAGATCGAAATAGGTTTTTCCATCTACCGCGAACTGCGGGAAAAAGTTTTTCTCGGTAATATAGACTCCGCCAAACCAGTTCGCATGACTGATCGCCGACACGCCCGGAATTTTGCGAATCCGCTCCTGATAATTGATTGGTAGCTGAAACACCAGCGAAATCGAACTTCGCGTCACCAGGCGAGTGGAGGAAGCATTTTCCGCCCCCGCATACCAGGCATCAACCACTGTTCGTAGCAGTCCAAAGGCGAGTATTGCCACCACCAGGCCCAGCACGGTCAGCCCGGTGCGCAGCTTATGGCGCAGCGTATTTCTTGAAATAAGCTTCAGGAAATGCATTTCTGCAGCAATCGCGCTATAGCGCGTCGTGGAAGAGACGTTGTAAAAAACAAAGGAAAACGCGCGATACCGCCGCTTACCGCTCGGATGTTACATCCAGTTCGCCTTTTTCGAGATGACGAATCGAATGCGCTGATTTGGCCGCATGCGGGTCATGCGTCACCATGATGATCGTCTTGCCCATCTCGCTGTTCAGGCGCGCAAGCATACGGAGAATATCGTCCGCCGATACCCGGTCGAGATCCCCCGTGGGTTCGTCCGCCACCAGGATGAGCGGATCGGTGATAAAGGCGCGGGCAATTGCCACGCGTTGCTGCTGACCGCCGGACAGTTCCGAAGGGTAGTGCGCCATACGGTCAGTCAGACCTACCATCGACAACGCAAGTTCGACGCGCTCCTGTCTTTGGCTGCGCGAAAGTGTTGTCAATAACAACGGCAGTTCAACGTTCTCAAACGCGGTCAGCACGGGCATCAGGTTATAGAACTGGAAAATGAACCCGACATTGGCAGCTCGCCAGTCCGCTAGTTCCGCTTCGGAAAGCGCGGCGATATCGATTCCGTTAACTTTCAGCGAACCGCTGTCGGGCTTGTCGATACCCGCGATAAGGTTGAGCAATGTACTTTTGCCGGAGCCGGAAGGGCCCATCAATGCGATGAAATCGCCCGGCATGATGTCGAAAGAGATGTTGGTGAGAACAGGCACCGTTTGTCCGCCACGGCGGTAGGATTTGGTGAGCTGCCGGATCTCGACAATCGATTTGGAAGCGTTTTCCATGCAAACCTTGCTGCCTTTTATTTAGCCGCCGTTTTGACCTTATCGCCGTTGTCGAGCCCATCTCCCGGTCTCAGTATTACCTTGTCGCCAGCCCTGGCGCCTTTCAGGACTTCAACCATATCGCCAATTTTTTCGCCGGTGTCAATGGACGTCTCAACCGCCTTTCCGTCCCTTAAAAGGAATATGACGTTTTTGCCATTTCTCTGTGTAATCGCGCCGGATAATACAGCAACGCGCGCAGTGCGCTGACCAGCCGCCATTTCTTTTTCCAGGAAGGCGACCTTGGCGCTCATTTCCGGCAGTACCTTGGGATCATGGTCG
Organism: Nitrosospira sp. Nsp1; assembly: GCF_900100985.1. Lineage (NCBI taxonomy): Bacteria > Pseudomonadati > Pseudomonadota > Betaproteobacteria > Nitrosomonadales > Nitrosomonadaceae > Nitrosospira > Nitrosospira sp. Nsp1. The sequence goes on along the minus strand of NZ_FMUF01000013.1, from coordinate 88,310 downwards.
ACAAATCGTATTTTTACCAACACAGTCGCTTTAGCACGGTCCACCGTTGGTACGATGCGCTGTACCACGCCGCGCAAACGCAGATCGGGAAGTGCATCCAGCTGAATTTCGCAGGGTTGCCCCAGCTTTACTTTTGGCAAGTTGGATTCGGATACATCGGCTTCTACTTCGAGCGTATCCATGTCTGCCATCGTTACCACTGCGCCTTTGGCGTCAAGCGCGGAAGAGAAGGGAGTGACGACGTCCCCGATGTTCGCGCTTTTCGTCAGTACCACTCCATCGAACGGTGCACGGATCAGCGTTTGCTCCACCGCTATCCGGGCTGCGCGGTGATTTGCCTCGGCTACGGCGACCTCGGCGCCGAAACCCCGAAGGGCAGCCTGAGCCTTGTGATAACGGGCAGTGACAGTATCGTATGCGAACGGCGAAATGAAACCCTTGTCGAGCAACTCTCCATTCCGGTTGAACGCTGCCAGGGCATCGACCAATTCTGCTTGTGCCTGCTGCAGGTTCGCCTTCGCTACGTTGACGCTGGCCGCAGCTTGGTCCATCGCTGCGGTAACATCGGCATTCTCCAGTCGCGCAATGATTTCGCCTTCCGTTACCTTGCTGCCTTCTGTTACCCCCAACCATTCCACCCGTCCGGTCGCCTTGGATGCCACTGCTGCCTTCCGCTGCGCAACCACGTAACCGGTGGCGTTGAGCAATGTGAATGATTGTGACGGATACGCAGTGGTGATCGTGGTCGACTCCACCTCTACCGCCATGCCGCTTCGGAAATAGAGAAACCCGGGTACCACAAGCATTGCAGTGATCGCGAGCCAGGCTGCGAGGGGGAAGCGCGTCTTGCGCGTACGCCCCGTTACGGTGCTGCCCCGGTCTATCTTCAGCCTGGAAAGGTCTTCATTGGTCACGGCAACATCTCGGATAATTCAACGCCGCGATTATGAAGTAGAAGCATTGTCACGGCTAGAAGCCTCTGGCTCAGCCCTACGCGAGCATGACGGCAATTCAGGGGCAGGATGAGAAGGACGAGCAGGCGAATGGCAGGCGCTATCCTCCTTGATTGTGACAGTGGTTTCGTGGAAACCTGTCAGCAATGAGAATGACGCGTAATTTCGGGCAGTGGAAAGGTCTTACTCAAGCAACACCATCCTTGAACGGGAAAGCGGAGGATTGTTTGCGAAATATCGCTTGATGCCGGCGAGTATGGCGTCGGCCAGTTTGTCCTGATACGCGCTATCCTTCAGTTTCTTTTCCTCATCCGGGTTACTGATGAAGGCTGTTTCAACCAGGATTGAAGGGATGTCAGGCGATTTGAGGACAGCGAAGCCGGCCTGTTCCACGCTGGTTTTATGCAGGTGGTTGATATCGCCGATTTCTGAAAGCACTTCCCTGCCGAGCTTAAGGCTGTCGTTGATGGTTGCTGTTTGTGACAAATCAAGCAAAGTTTGCTTGAGATAGGGGTCCTTGATATCCAGATTGACTCCGCCGATCAAGTCCGCGTCGTTTTCTTTTTTTGCCAGCCAGCGCGCAGCGGCCGAGGTTGCGCCACGTTCGGACAGTGCAAATACGGAGGAGCCGCGTGCATGCGGCTTGATGAAGGCGTCGGCATGAACGGATACGAACAAATCGGCGTTCACCTGGCGAGCTTTTACCAAACGCATCGGCAGCGAAATAAAGTAATCCCCTTCCCGCGTCAGCGCGGCCCGCATATTGGGTTCTTTATCTATCTTGGCTTTGAGTTTTTTGGCGATCGCCAGCGTGATATTTTTCTCATGTGTGCCACGTTGGCTTATTGCCCCAGGATCCTCCCCACCATGTCCAGGGTCGATGGCGACGGTTATGAGACGTATCATCTCCGGCTTATGCTTTTTGGACACCGAAGTGCGCGCGGACCTGGTTTCCGCTTTTGAATTTATGTTAGTGTCGGGATTGGCATCAGTTTGTAATGTCGCCGTGGTATTTTCGTTAAGAAGCGCCATCAGCGGATCGGGCGGAACAACGGGATAAAGATCCAGCACCAACCGGTGCCCGTAGTCGCCCACGGGTTTGAGCGCGAAAGCTTGCGGCACTGCTTGGGTTTTGAGGTCCAGAACCAGGCGCAATATGCCCGGTTTGAAGCGGCCGATCCGCACTGCCTGGATATAGGGGTCGGCGGCGTCAATTCTATCCGCGAGCTTTTCCAGTTCGGGCGTTAGCACGACTTGTTCCAGATCGATCGCAACGCGATCCGGATTTTTTACGATGCTGAGCGAATACTGTATAGGCAGGGCTGATTCCAGCGTGAGGCGGGTATACTCCGGCGCCGGCCAGACACGGACCGAACTGACCTTGATATCAGCGAAGGCGGAATTGCAGAGCGGCAGAAACAGGAATACAGCCGCCACGAACAACCAGGTGACGAATATGGAGTGGGTACGAACATTGCGACAATCGGACATTGCCGCGTTCAAGGGTTTTTCAGGGATTGCCAATGTTTCAAACACAGTCTACCGGCCTCCGTGTCTGCCTGAATTTCCACATTGCGGCCAGTCTCAGCAATATGGAACAGAAAACTCAAATCGGCCTTAGGCAATAGGCCAGCTGCCTTTTCAGGCCATTCCACCAGGCAGATTGAGTTTGCGTTGAAATATTCCCGGAAACCTGCTTCTTCACATTCAAAGGGATCTTTGAATCGATAAAAATCAAAGTGATAGAAGTATAACCTAGAAATTTTATAAAGTTCAACCAAATTGTATGTGGGGCTTTTTACTTTTGCCTGATAACCTAGACCTCGGAGGATTCCACGTGCCAGCGTCGTCTTGCCGGCACCGAGATCACCATTCAGGAAAATAATCAGGCCAGGATGCAATATGGTTGCGACTTCCGCGCCGAGTGCCAGCGTTGCGGCTTCATCGGGAAGATCGCAATTGGCGTGATGACGGCTAGTGTGATGCATGACTGTCAGGAAAGGTATGATGCGCACTATGCAAGAAAAAATCTCCAAAGATCCGCTGCAGATTTTCAAGGATCCAGCGGTTGATTTTACCCAGCTCGCCGAGCCGATCAAAGCCTGGGGTAATGAACCCGGTTTTCAGGATATTTCCGATGCAGGCCCGGAGATGACGAAGGTCGAATCAGGTTTGCTGGAATGGCTGAGCAAAGGTTATCACGGCGAGATGGATTATATGGCAAAGCAGGGTGCACGGCGTACCCATCCGGTGGAACTCCTTCCCGGCATGCTGTGTGTGATCTCGAGGGTGTTTAGCCCTCAGTTCCATGGATCGCGATAGCTTGAATCCGAGGTAAGCTATACCCGCTATTAATAACCTTGTCTGTATGGGGTGTACCAAAGTCCAATTTGATCATGCCACTGAAATTGATAAGATTCAAATATCGTTCAACTGGCGAATTAAGTGAACTCCTTCTGTAGCTTGTTGAATGGGACAAACTTTGTGAATTCCGAAAGATAGCGTCATGTTGGGCGCTTGTGATCACGTAAAATGCTATTATGCGAACCTTGAATATGTGGAATAACGTGCTACAAATAGTCGGTTAGCCCTTGTGCTTGAGTCAAAGCCGCCTTCAAAAGAGAAGTTGATTTATCGTCTCATATTTTTACTAAAAATCCTCTTCCAGCGGCCCCAGCAGACTTTAATAATCAATAAACAAGAAAAGGAAGTTCAGTGAGCGCTTCGTATATCAATATCAGGAAATGCCTTGCTTGTTTTGCTATTGTTTTTCCTGTCCTTCTCATCGGCTGCAAATCATATCCATCGCTTTCTCCGGACGACAAGCATCTCGCGCATGATTACCTTATCGGTCCAGGAGACAATGTGGACATCATCGTTTGGCGCAATCCGGAAGTTTCCATGGCGGTACCGGTTCGGCCGGACGGGAAAATCACGACGCCTCTGGTGGAGGATTTACCGGCCAGCGGAAAAACGTCAACGCAGTTGGCGCGAGATATCGAAGAAGCTTTGTCGAAGTATATTCAGCAGCCGGTTGTGACCGTCGTCGTAACGGAATTTGTCGGCCCCTACACTGAACAAATCCGAGTTATAGGGGAGGCGGCGAAGCCTCAAGCACTTCCATATCGTGAAGAAATGACACTGATGGATGTTCTGATCGAGGTTGGGGGCATAACGGATTTTGCCGCGGGCAACAAGGCCAGGATCGTCCGTAACATAAACGGAAAACAACACCAATTTAGCGTCCGATTGGATGATTTGATCAGGGATGGCGATATCTCGGCCAATGTACCCATGCAACAGGGGGACGTTCTTGTCATACCGGAAAGTTTCTTCTGATGAAGTTGGGTTGCCTGGGTTAGCGCGGCAAAGAGCTTATTGAGGTATGGCGATAACTCTGCTATTGGCTTCATTGCAGACATTTGGTTGGCAATATGCGTCTTTTTGCCAAGCCGGCATTTATTATGAGAAAGCAGACTGGTTTCACCTTCAGGATGAAGACGCAAAAATATAACGACGAAGAAAAAATAGACCGATTTCCGGACTATCAACCCAAAGACGACAGAAATAATTTTTCTGCAATAACGTCGACAATAGCACTCTTACGGGCCGTTTGACATATGGAGGAACTTACAGCCCAACTACTCGTTTACCTGAAAGGGGTCTGGAAATATCGTTGGGCTGCGGTAATCGCCGCCTGGGTCGTTGCTACGGCCGGATGGACTATTGTTTATAAGCTGCCTGATGATTATCAGTCTACCGCAAGGATATACGTCGATACTCAAAATGTATTGAAGCCTTTGATGGCGGGCATGACCGTGTCTCCCGATCTTCAGCAGCAGGTTTCCATTATGAGTCGTACTTTGATCAGCCGGCCAAATGTGGAAAGAGTCATTCGAATGGTGGATCTGGACATAAAGGCAAAAAACGTAAAGGAACAGGAAAATCTCGTCAAAGACCTCATGAGTAAGATCCAGCTCGGGGCAGCCGGACGTGATAACCTTTTTACCATTCACTATAACAATCAAAATCCAAAACTCGCCAAGGACATCGTTCAATCTCTACTCACTATTTTTGTCGAGGGCGGTCTTGGAGACAAGACACAGGACTCCTCGTCTGCGATTCGCTTTATTGATGAGCAGATCCGCAGTTATGAGGAGAAATTGATCGCGGGAGAAAATAATCTTAAGGCGTTCAAGCAGAAGAACATCGGACTGATGCCTCAGCAGGGCGGTGATTATTACTCCCAGCTATCTCAGGCTGTGGAGGATCTTAATAAAACAAGGCTGGAGTTGCGGGAGGCCGAGCAGGCACGCGACGCAATCAAAAGACAAATTACCGGTGATGAGCCCGTTCTTCTGGTGGATCAGGATGATTCGATCTCGTCCATAGTCAATGTGGAGCTTGATTCCCGAATTGATGCGCTGGACAAGAATCTGGATGCGCTCAGGCTCAACTTTACGGAACTGCACCCCGACATCATATCGACGAAGCGTCTTATTGCGCAGCTTGAGGAGCGTAAAAAGGAAGAAGCAAAGCTGACCAAACCTGGCGCTGACCCTGGCAAGAATTATAGTCCCATGCTGCAGCAGCTCAACGTGGCCTTAGCGGAAGCCGAGGCTGACGTCGCTTCAATGAGAGCACGTGTGGAGGAATATACTTCCCGGTATGACCGGATGAAATCCCTCAGCAATGCCGTGCCTCAAGTGGAAGCGGAGCTTACGCAACTTAACCGCGACTATCAGGTAAATAAATCCAATTATGAAAAACTTCTCGAACGCCGTGAATCTGCAAAGATATCGGGAGATCTGGGTTCCGCTACCGATTTGGTGTCGTTCAGGATTATTGATCCACCGACGGTTTCGGATCGACCAGTAGGCCCAGACCGCGGCAAGTTTTTTTCTATTGTTTTCCTAGGCGCCTTATTGGCGGGGATCGGCATAGCGTTTGTTATCAGTCAGGTACGGCCGACGTTCCATAGTCAAGCCAGCCTGCGTGAAATCTCCGGTAAGCCGATATTGGGTTCTATTCCCATGATCTGGACCGATCAGGAAAAAAGTAAGCGCAAAAAGCGGCTTTATGCGTTTGGTTTTTCCCTGCTGTCTTTGCTGGGTCTATACGGAACATTAATGGTAAAAATTGCTTAACCCGAGGCCCGGGAATTAGAGATTCTCTTGCTTGTTACTGATCAGTATGAACATTTTGCCGGTGCAGGAAGGTTTGCCTTTCAGTGCTTCGCCTTATAGCGATCTTTCAAGAGATAAGCCTTTATAGCACGGTATATTTTGTGGCAGCGGGCTCTCGGGAAAACGCTTATTTTTCGAATACAACTGCAGGGTACCGGAATTGCAGAATTCACCGTGATCGGCGCATTAGCCGTTGAATCTCCAATCTACCCCTCCTGTTCTTAGTTTAGAACAGGCAGTTCGCAATTAAATACAGAGCGACACCTGGCAAGTCCAAATCAGAATATTGGAGAAAGCGTGAGCATTATTGAAAAAGCGGCAGCTAAACTCGAAAAAGAAGCGGAACCCAATGTCCAGCATACGCCATCAGCCGCTTCCATAAATCCCGTTAAAGAACACTTGATTGAAAATGATGTTCCCAAAAATGATGCTTCCAGGGAAGAACCCAGTCAGAATCGTCTGCCAAACCCTGGTTCGGCATCGAAACGAATTACGCTAAATCTCGCAAAAATGCGCCAGCATGGCATCGTCACGCCAGATGAGGGAAGAACACAGATAGCCGAGCAATTCCGTGTGATCAAGCGGCCATTGCTCACTAACGCTTTTGGCAAGGGGCCGACCAGGGTCAAGAACGGAAATCTGATCATGGTGACCAGCGCCCTCGCTGGAGAAGGGAAAAGTTTTTGTACTGTCAATCTGGCTATGAGCATAGCTATGGAAATGGACCGCACGGTATTGCTGGTCGACGCCGATGTGGCGCGTCCTACGGTTCCCAGAATCCTTGGTGTTGGAAAAGAGAGAGGCTTGCTCGATATTCTGCTTGATGAAAAACTTGATTTGGCCGACGTTCTGATTAAAACCAATGTTGAGAAGCTGACTCTCCTCACCGCCGGAACGCGCCATTCTCATTCCACGGAGCTACTGGCAAGCCAGAGCATGGGCGAATTGCTAAAGGAGCTCGCGGAACGCTACGCCGATCGCGTTGTTATTTTTGATTCGCCGCCGCTGCTATTGACTAGCGAGGCCCGCGTTCTGGCGAGCCAGATGGGACAAATCGTCCTGGTAGTAGAGGCCGAAACGACATCACAACAGGCTGTTAAGGAAACCCTTCGACAGATCGAATCCTGCGATGTCGTGAATTTGATCTATAACAAGGCCAGATCTTTCTCTGGTGGTGAATATTACGGTTACTACTATCATGAGAGTGCCTGAGAATAAGCGCTACCATAGGATTTTATTCCCGGCTGCTTGTTCTGCTGCGACGGTGTTGTTATTTTTGTCGCCTTCCTCTGACGCTGCCGAATGGCGGGTAGTTCCCCGGTTGAGTTTGGTCGAAGTTTATTCTGATAATGTTAGATTAGGAACAGCATCGAGCGCGTCAGGATCAGGCGACTTCATTACCCAGATCAATCCGGGTATGTCTATGAATGGGTTAGGGCCCCGCTTTAACCTGAGATTGGATTATACGATGAATAATCTTCTCTACGCTCAGAACAGCAACCTGACCCGAACCAGGCATCAATTGAACGCAATTGGAAATGCCGAGCTGATTGAAGACCTGTTTTTTGTGGATGGACGAGCCACGATGGCGCAGCAAAATCTCTCGCTAACGGGACCGCAATCAATGGACAACGTCAACGTCACAGGTAACAGAGCTGACGTAAGAACATATAGTATCAGTCCTTATCTCCGCCACCGCTTCAAGGACTTTGCAACCGCCGAGGTGCGGTATAGCTTGAGCCAGGTTACCTCAAACGCCAATGCCCTTTCCAATAGCCAGGGAACCGGCTATTTATTTGGTTTGAACAGCGGTAGCGCGTTCAGGACGCTTGGTTGGGGTTTTAATTATAGCAATCAAACGGTTCATTTTGACCGTTCAAACCGGAACGCCGAGTTCGAACGCTACATCGCCACACTTCGTTACCGCGTTACGCCGCAATTTGGCTTGATAACTACGGGAGGCTACGAAAAGAATAGTTTTCTTTCGATCCGCGGAAGCCCATCGAGTCCTACCTGGTCAGTAGGCTTTTTGTGGACGCCGACCGAAAGAACCAGTATAGCGATCAGTGGCGGCCAAAGATTTTTCGGCGACACCTATTCAGCCCTTGCTACCCATCGCACTCGCTTGACTGCATGGGAAGTGAGTTATGATGAAGGCCTTACGACATTCAATCAACAGGCTCAGTTTGGCTCAATGCTCACTATGGGGGGCTCTCTGAGCCAGCTTCTTACAGCGCAAAATCCAGGCCTCAGCCCCGATGTCATTCAGCAAAACACCGGCGCCATTCTTGGACTTGGAACTTCAGGTGCTTTTGCTAATCCCAGCAATTTTTTATCGAACCGGCTTTTTCTGCAGAAGCGCTTCCAGGCTTCTGTTGCTATGAATGGTACAAGAAATACGCTTGTATTCAGATTATTCAATATGACGCGCCGGGCGTTTTCGCCAGAATCGGTGGATGTCGGGCTGGGAAATGCCGCAGACTTGTCGTTGCTCAACCATACTAGACAGAGCGGTGGCAACGGGTTGTGGAGCTACCGAATTTCGCAGTTAACCAGCGCCAATCTAAATTTTGGATTTACAAGATTCAGCTATCTCGGAGCCGACAGGCAAGACGATATGATGTTATTCAGCACCGGGCTGATGAGGCGTATTCCGGAGATCTTGCCTGATCTCGTAGGCACGCTTCAAGTGCGACATAATCGGCGAACTTCCAGCCAAGCTGGGGCAAATTATCAAGAGAATGCCGCGATCGCAACCCTGAGTATGAGTTTCTAGCGGAAATAGACGAATGTACGTACCCTTCTACGGCTTCAGAGTCAAGCCCTTTCAACTGAAACCTGATCCCAGTTTTTTCTTTGGAAGCAAGGGTCATAAACGCGCCATGGCTTACCTCGAATATGGACTTTCCCAGAGAGAAGGTTTTATCGTGATCACTGGAGAAGTCGGTGCGGGAAAGACCACCTTGGTACGCAATCTTTTCCGCAAGCTGGAGTCCGAGAAAATTCTTGCCGCTCAAATCGTCAATACCGATCTAGAGTCCACCGATACATTGAGAATGGTCGCTGCGGCGTTTGGACTACCCTACGAAAATTCGGATAAGGCTTCTTTACTCATTCGCCTCGAGCAGTTCTTTCGCCAATGCGATCAGCAAGGAAAACGCACGCTTCTGGTTGTGGACGAGGCGCAGAACCTCTCCCGGCGGACCGTTGAAGAGTTGAGGATGCTTTCCAATTTTCAAACGGATGACAGGCCTCTGCTCCAGACATTCCTGCTCGGCCAACCGGAGTTCAGAAAAACTTTACTTGGTAGCGATATGGAGCAATTGCGGCAAAGAGTGATTGCAACCTACCACCTTGGACCCATGGATTTATCAGAAACACGATTGTATATCGAACATAGATTAAAGACCGCAGGCTGGTGTGGTGACCCATCGTTTGAAGACGATACTTTTGAAACCATACACAACCATGCGGCCGGCATTCCGCGAAGAATCAATGCGCTGTGTGATCGCCTTTTATTGATGGGCTGTTTAGAGAAATTGCACAACTTCGGCAGTACGGAAGTCGATGAGGTGATTCGGGATATTCAGCAAGAATTTGAGATCCCGATAGCGGCAGCCAATGTGCCAGATATAAGCGACCTGGGCTTGGTTCGAGAAGAATCTCTTTCCCACCTGCAAAGCATGAGTGCCAGAATTGTCAAGCTGGAGAATTCTGTCGTATCGTTGGCGCAACTGCTCAAACAGGTACTCTCGCTGGCTCGCTCAAACAAGAGCCCGCCAAAAGACACATAATGCTACCCATATGCGAGTACTGCTCCTCCGCCCAGGCGGATCCAGGAACTGCAGGTATTCGTGGACAATTTGAGAATGACATCCAAAACTGGCCAACTGCCGACGTTATCGGGAGATAGGCGATGAAGGATTTCCAAAAATGACGGCAACACGTATACGTAATGCGATGACTGTCGACGTGGAGGATTACTTCCAGGTTTCCGCCTTCGCTAATCATATTTCACGGGACTCATGGGCATCTTTATCTTGCCGTGTAGAGATGAATATCGACCGTATTCTTGCTTTGCTGGACGAGGATCGCACAAAAGCAACTTTTTTTACCCTTGGATGGATCGCCGATCGCTACCCCGCCATGGTAAAACGGATTATCGCCGGCGGACACGAACTTGCCAGCCATGGTTGGAGTCACTACCGTGTTTCGGATCAGGAACCCCATGAGTTTCGAAACGACATTATTCAAAGCAAGGCCATTCTCGAGGATATCGGTGGGCAGGCAGTACTTGGCTACAGAGCGCCGAGCTTTTCCATAGGCAGCCATAATCAATGGGCGCTGGATTTGCTTGAAGAAGCAGGCTATCGCTACAGTTCCAGTATTTATCCCATCAAACACGACCACTACGGCATGCCGGATGCCCCCCGTTTCGCCTATTATCCGCGCAGCAATAACCGATTACTGGAATTGCCTATCACCACGATGCGTCTATTCAAGCGGAACATCCCCGCGGGGGGAGGCGGCTATTTCCGACTTTGGCCTTATCCGGTTTCGAAATGGTTCCTGCAGAGGCTGAATCACATCGAGCATCAATCCGCAATCTTTTATTTCCATCCTTGGGAGATAGATCATCAGCAGCCGCGCCAGGAGGGTCTCAGTATGAAAACCCGCTTCCGCCACTATTATAATCTCCATCGAATGGAAGACCGTGTCAAAGCCCTCACTCGTGACTTCGAGTGGGACCGCATGGATCGGATTTTCCTGAGTTAAGCCATATGAGCTGCATCGTAGACGCGTTCCGGGAGGATCAAGAAAACGCCTCTCTTCAGGCCGATGCGCCATCCGTACACTTGCTGAGACCGGAAGAAGCAAAAAAATGGGATGAATTCGTATCGGCTTGTCCCGAAGCTACTTTTTTCCATCGTGCGGGTTGGCAAACCGTTATCGAGCGTGCCTTCGGGCATAGAACCTGGTTTCTTTACTCCGAGTTGGATGGTGAAATTCAAGGTGTGCTGCCACTGGCAGAGGTCAAGAGCCGCCTTTTTGGTCATTCCCTGAGCTCCCTGCCATTTTGCGTCTACGGCGGTATCGCTGCAATTTCCGAGCCCGGCCGGGAAGTGCTTGACCAAGCTGCCCAGACGCTCGCTTCACAGCTGCAAGTGGATTATCTCGAATACCGGAACTTGAAAATGCTGCATTCGGACTGGCCAACCAAGGATCTCTATGCGACGTTTCGAAAAGAAATTTCGCCGGAAACAGAGCAGAACATGCGGGAAATTCCACGCAAGCAGCGTGCAATGGTGCGCAAGGGTATCAAGTTTGGGCTGGAAAGTGTCGTAGATGAGGGTGTCGAGCGTTTTTTCTCCGCCTATTCGGCAAGCCTGCATCGCCTTGGCACCCCGGTTTTCTCGAAAAAATATTTTCGCATACTCAAAGAGGTTTTCGCAGATGACTGCGAACTAATGATCATCGTCAAGGAAGGACGCACCGTCAGCGGCGTGATGAGTTTTTATTTTCGTGACGAGGTCTCGCCTTATTATGGAGGGGGAACCGGTGAGGCGCGGGATTTGGCGGGCAACGATTTTATGTACTGGGAGCTTATGCGGCGTGCCTGTGAAAGAGGTTATAAAATCTTTGATTTCGGACGCAGTAAACATAACACCGGATCTTTCGATTTCAAGAAGAATTGGGGATTTGAGCCGCAACCGCTTTACTACCAATACCAGCTACACCGGTCTGGGGCGATGCCCGACCATAATCCGCTTAATCCCAAATATCAGTTTTTCATCAAGGCTTGGCGAAACCTCCCCATTTCGGTCGCCAATTTCGTCGGTCCTCACATAGTGAAGAATCTGGGCTAGATCAGTGCAGGAACTGCTTTATCTCGTCCATCGCTTTCCCTATCCGCCCGACAAGGGAGACAAAATTCGGTCCTTTCATTTGCTCAAGCATCTGAGCCAGCGCTATCGCATTCATCTCGGCACTTTTATCGATGATGAGATGGATCATAAGCATCTTGAGAGAGTCAGAGGTATGTGCGGGGAAACGTGTTTCCTTGATCTCTACCCGAAGTCAGCGCGAATTCGTAGCCTGTCGGGCCTGCTTTCGGGACAGCCGCTCACCTTGCCCTATTATCACGATAAGCGTCTGCAGGCATGGGTCAGCAATTTGCTGGAAACAAGGCCTGTCGGAACCATTCTGGTTTTCTCGGCAGCCATGGCTCAATATGTCAGCCATGCCATGAATATCCGCCGGGTAATGGATTTTGTAGATATCGATTCGGACAAATGGATGCAGTATGCGGCGACCATCGCCTGGCCGATGAGCTGGATATATCGGCGCGAGTCGAAATTGCTGCTGAATTATGAAAAACAGGTCGCCAGGCTCTTCGATAGTGCGACCTTCGTTTCCGAGGCCGAGGCCGACCTATTCAAGCGTCTTGCGCCCGAGGTTGCGGAAAAAATCACCTACTTTAATAACGGAGTCGATGCGGATTATTTTTCCCCGCAAAATATTTACCCTAATCCTTACTTGGCCGGGATCGATACCCTGGTCTTCACCGGCGCCATGGATTACTGGGCAAATGTCGATGCCGTGCAGTGGTTTGCAAGCAATATTTTTCCCGCTATTCGTCTGCAACTGCCCAAGGTCGAGTTTTATATCGTTGGCACCCGTCCCTCGGCGGCGGTAATGGCTTTAGCCGACCTTCCCGGCATCATCGTTACCGGGGCAGTGCCGGATATCAGGCCCTACCTTGCCCATGCATCCATCGCTGTGGCGCCGTTACGTATCGCACGCGGGATACAGAATAAAGTTTTGGAAGCCATGGCGATGGGAAAAACGGTTGTTGCTTCTCCACAAGCGATAGAGGGAATCAATGCAAACCCTGATCGGGATATGGTGGTTGCCAACGACGAAAGCGACTTCATTAATCGAATTATCGAACTCCTGCAGAATGGATCAAGTCGTGCCATTGGGCATGCCGCCAGAACGCGTGTTCTGGAAGATTATAATTGGAAAAAAAATCTGGGACGAATCGACGCACTCTTGTCTCAGCCGCAGACAATTTAACGAGGATCATTTGCATATCTTGCAAAACGATATTCGAGCTGCGGGAAACGCCTTCGAATGTATGGTATGAATGCTCAAACGCCCCAACACATTACGCATGATTACACTGTAGCGCCAGATCAGCAAAAGCTGAAGGCAGCCGCGCTGCTGACGCTCGCGGCCATTGCCGGAATTCTCGCGGGCTATCATGAGACTACCGGATCCATGATTTCAATCTGGATGCGATCCGAGACATTCGCACATGGCTTTCTGATCTTTCCCTTCAGCGCCTACCTGATCTGGGGGCAGCGCAAGCACCTCGGTAAGGCATTCTCCCAGCCAAGTCCGTTTGCTCTGTTGGTGCTTGCAGGCCTGGGTTTCAGTTGGCTGCTGGCAACGCTTGCCAGTGTTCAGGTATTTAAGCAGTTTTTGTTGATCGCAATGATTCCGGCTGCGGTTTGGGCAATTCTGGGTCGCCGGATGGTCTGGGCGCTTGCCTTTCCGTTGGCTTATCTCGTGCTTGCGGTTCCATTCGGGGAAGCGCTGATCCCGCCGCTCATAGACTTTACCGCCGACTTTACCGTAAAGGCACTTCAATTGACCGGCATACCGGTTTACCGGGAGGGCAGCTTTTTTTCCATACCAAGCGGGAATTGGTCCGTGGTGGAGGCCTGCAGCGGCATACGGTACCTGATCGCATCGTTTACATTGGGCACCCTTTACGCGTATCTTACGTATCATAGCCTGAAGCGCCGCCTGATATTCATTGCCCTCTCGTTGATCGTTCCCATCGTTGCGAATGGCATCCGCGCCTATATGATTGTAATGACCGGCCATCTGAGCGATATGCAACTGGCTGTAGGAGTCGACCATCTAATCTACGGTTGGGTTTTCTTCGGCTTCGTGATGTTGTTATTATTCTGGATCGGTTCTTTCTGGCGGGAGGATGACAATACATATGCTAACGACAGTGCCGGGCCCGCTACAGAAACAGAAGAAACAGAAACGGGACTCCGTACCGACAGGACGATTTCGCTAAAGAGTACAGTTTCCGCCGCCGGTGCAGTCCTTGCGGTGGCCTTCATCTGGCCAATATATGCCGGGCACCTGGAACACGCTTCCTTCCCTGGCACAGGGCCAGTAATTGACATTCCGGATATTGCGGGAAAGTGGCAGATCAGTTCAAGCCAAACCTCTGACTGGAAGCCTGAATACGTCGGCGCCACGGCCCAATTGTTGCGGAGCTATCAGAAAGATGGAACGTCGGTGGATCTTTACATCAGTTATTACCGTAATCAGAAACAGGATTCGGAGTTGATCAACTCTCGGAATATACTGGTATCGGAAGCTGAGCCAGGTTGGCATAACATCAGACAGGAAACGCGCAGCATAGCCTTGGGCTCCCGGCAAGAGGTCATCAACCAGGGCGAGTTGCGATCTTCCTCAGCACGGTTGCTGATATGGCGGTGGTATTGGCTGCGCGGGGAGAGTACGGCCGACCCTTATCTGGCCAAATTCATTTTAGCCAGGAATAGGCTGCTGCAAAGGGGCGATGATGGGGCTGAGATTATTATCGCTACCCGTTATGAAGATACACGAGAGGAAGCGATTCCAGTACTTCAGGGTTTTCTCGACGATATGTTGCCTGCTATCACTAACGCGCTCGAGAATGCAGACAATCGCTAGCGGCCGCAGCGATCGGATAAAATCCGCTGGTAGCGCTGAGCAGCCTCCGCTTATTGTTCATGTAATTTACCACTTGGGTGTCGGGGGCCTGGAGAACGGGCTTGTGAACCTGATCAATCATATTCCGTCCCAGCGTTATCGGCATGCCATCGTTTGTTTGAAGGGCTACTCCGATTTTAGCCAACGGATCATGACGGAGAATGTGGAAATCGTGGCGTTGCATAAGCGCGAGGGAAACGATTTCAGTGTTTATATCAATCTCTTCAAAACCTTCAAGCGGCTGAAGCCGGATATTGTACATACCCGCAATCTCGGCACGCTGGAGGGTCAGGTGATTGCGGCATTCGCCGGTACGCAAGCACGGGTGCACGGGGAACATGGCCGGGATATGTTTGATTTGTACGGAAAGAACCGTAAATACAACCTCCTGAGAAAAGCAATTCGACCTTTTGTGAATCATTTCATCGCTGTCAGCAGGGATCTGGAGAGTTGGCTCGCCAACACCGTGGGGGCCGCACCGGATCGCATCAGCCAGGTCTACAATGGAGTCGACAGTTTGCGTTTTCGTCCGCGCAATCGCACGGACTCGGGAGTCGCGAATTTCCCCGAGCTGCGGGAAGGATTTTTTACGGAGAGTACTTTTGTCATTGGTAGTGTCGGCAGGATGACGGATGTAAAAAATTTCCCCTGTCTGGTTCGGGCTTTTCTGATGCTGCTGGAAGAAATGCCCGCCGCTCGGGAAAGACTTCGGCTTCTGATTGTGGGTGACGGAAATTCGCGGTCGGAATGCATCGGAATGTTGCGCGAAGCCGGAGCGGAAACCCTCGCCTGGCTCCCTGGTGAACGTGCCGACATTCCGGAGTTGATGCGGGCCATGGACCTGTTTGTGCTGCCTTCCTTGGGCGAAGGCATTTCGAATACGATATTGGAAGCCATGTCCACCGGCTTGCCGACGGTGGCAACTCGCGTTGGTGGCAATGTGGAGCTTGTGAGCGAGGGCGTTACAGGAATGCTCATTTCGCCGGACGCGCCGGCCGCGATGATGGAAGCGATATCAAAATACTATCGAAACCCGGATCTGATTGCTAATCACGGCAAAGCAGCCCGGCAACAAATCGAGACAAGCTTCAGCATGGATGCCATGACCCAAGGCTATCTGCGGGTCTACGACAAGGCTTTACGCCTGCGATCGGATTAAGGAAAAAAGCATGTGTGGAATCGTCGGACTGTTTGATACCCGTGGCCAGAGAGAAATCGACCGGCAATTGCTCGGGCGCATGAACCAGACGCAGGTTCACCGCGGACCGGATGAAGGGCAACTATATACAGAGGCAGGGATAGGTCTTGGCCACCGCCGCCTTTCAATAATGGACGTTTCCAGCGGACAGCAGCCCCTTTTTAACGAAGACGGCACCGTTGTCGTCGTTTTCAACGGTGAAATCTATAATTTTCAGGAACTCGCCAAGGAACTTGTCGCCCTGGGACATGATTTTCGCACCCATTGCGATACGGAAGTTATCGTCCATGCCTGGGAAGAGTGGGGTGAGCTTTGCGTAGACCGGTTTCGTGGCATGTTTGCGTTCGGTTTGTGGGATCGTAACCGTGAGGTGCTGTTTCTTGCTCGCGACCGGCTGGGTATCAAGCCGCTTTATTATAGCCTGCTGAACGATGGTACATTCATGTTCGCTTCCGAGCTGAAGGCTCTGCTTGCGCACCCGGATTTTCGCCGGGACATGGATCCCCACGCCATCGAAGATTATTTCGCTTATGGCTATGTTCCTGAACCAAAAACCATATTCACGCAGGGTCTCAAGCTGCCGCCAGCTCATACACTGAAGCTTCATCGCGGCCAGAGTACGCTGCGCCCGCGCCAGTACTGGGAGATACCATTCACCCCGAACGAATGCACCAGTGTGCAAGAGGCGCAGGAAGAGCTGATTGTCCGGTTACGTGAATCGGTAAAGATCCACCTTATGACCGAAGTGCCGCTGGGAGCGTTCCTGTCGGGTGGAGTCGACTCCAGCGCGGTGGTGGCAATGATGGCCAATCTTATGGAAGAACCGATTAATACGTGCTCCATCTCCTTTGGCGACCCCGCATTCAATGAATCCCAATATGCGCAAAAGGTAGCAGATCGCTATCAGACGCAGCATAATATGGAGCAGGTAGACGCAGACGATTTCGACCTTATAGACAAGCTGGCTTCTCTATATGACGAACCATTCGCGGACAGTTCGGCCATGCCTACCTATCGGGTGTGCGAACTGGCCAGGAAACGTGTCACCGTTGCCTTGTCGGGAGACGGCGGCGATGAAAATCTTGCCGGCTACCGCCGCTACCGTTGGCACCTCTATGAGGAACGGATGAGGTCCATGTTGCCGCTGGGATTTCGTAAACCCTTGTTCGGCGTGCTGGGAAATGTATATCCCAAGGCTGATTGGGCGCCCAGGGTCTTGCGTGCAAAATCCACCTTTGAAGCGCTCGCCCGCGACTCCGTCGAAGGATACTTCCATGGTGTTTCCATCATGAAGGATCGAATGCGCCAACGCCTGTTCAGTGCTTCTTTCAAACGCAGTCTCCAGGGATACGACGCAGTGGAAGTGCTACGCATGCATGCGGGAAAATGCCCTGTACAGGATCCCCTTTCCCTTGTGCAATACCTGGACATGAAGACTTACCTCGTTGGCGATATCCTTACCAAAGTGGACCGGGCGAGCATGGCACATGCACTGGAAGTACGTGTCCCGCTGCTGGATCATAAGCTGGTCGAGTGGATATCCGGTCTTCCAGTTTCGCTTAAGCTGCGCGGCCAGGAAGGCAAATACGTGTTCAAGAAAGCGCTGGAACCCTATCTTTCCGATGACATCCTTTACAGGGACAAAATGGGATTTTCGGTACCGCTGGCAAGCTGGTTTCGCGGCCCGCTTCGCCAAAGGCTAAACGATGCATTAATGGGTCCGACTTTGGCCGACACGGGATTCTTCAATAAGGCGTTTCTAAAGGAAATGCTTGAACAGCATCAATCGGGACGGCGCGACTACAGCGCTTCACTCTGGTCACTGCTGATGTTCGAATCATTTTTGCGTAATGTGCTCGACGCAGAGCAGCCACGCGTACGAAAGAATGATCTCAAGGTGGCATGACATTTTATGACCGAAACCCGGCAAATCGCCCACTCCCAGGATCATCCAAGTAACTGCAAAATAGCAATATCGGGCTTCTCATTTATCTCTCACGTGATCAGCCGATCTGATCATTTCATCAAGCCGATAGCTGCTAACGTCTAACAGCCGCGTTTCTCCTGCTGATTGAGTACAGATCCTGGAAGGTGCAATAAAATGATGGACGTATTTCTTACCGTTGACGTAGAGGTTTGGTGTGATGGCTGGGACGATATCGACGCCAAGTTTCCCGCCGCATTTCAGCGGTATATATACGGCCCCACATCCAGGGGTAATTACGGCTTGCCACATCAATTCCATCAATTGCAGGAGCATGGCCTGAAAGGCGTATTTTTTGTTGAACCTCTTTTCTCAACCCGGTTCGGGCTGGAACCACTAGCCGAAATCGTCGGTCTTGTTCGGGAACGAGGGCATGAAATACAGCTTCACTTGCATACCGAATGGGTTGATGAGTCCAGCGAACCCTTGCTCGATAATATAACCGGCAAAAAGCAGTTCTTACGATATTTCTCTTTACAAGAACAGATAATTTTGATTTGTGCAGGCGCAAAGTTAATTGAATTAGCTGGCGGGCAGGATGTAAGTGCATTTCGCGCTGGTGGCTTCGGCTTCAACAGGGACACGCTTCGTGCGCTTGCCGCAAATCGCATTGCTTTCGATAGCAGCTACAACGCCAGCATGTTTGGGTTGGACAGTGGAGTTTATCCAGATGTTACGCTTGTCGAGCCGATTGAGTGCGAGGGTGTTTATGAGTATCCCATGACAGTTTTTGATGGAGGCACACGTTCACTGCGGCATGCACAGGTGACCGCTTGTTCATATAGGGAAATGGAGGGCTTGCTCTGGCAAGCACTGGAAGCCGGGCGTAAAGCTTTTGTTATCCTCTCCCATAATTTCGAGTTGCTTAACAGCAGTATGAACCGGCCGGATGATATCGTAGTGGCTCGCTTTCGCAAGCTTTGTTCATTTCTGGATCGCCATCGGGATTGCTTTCATGTCCGCGGGTTTCATGGTTTGACACCCGCTTCGACGTTCTCACAACCGGCTCCGCTTACCTCGCCAATCTGGAAAACCGGGCTAAGAATGCTGGAACAGGGGATACGGCGGAGGTATCGTTGAATCAAAAATGGCATTATCATGAAGTTCCCATAAAGCTTCAGCTTGGCGATAAGACACTGCTCGCGCCTGAATTATGGTTGCAAGTTCGCGAAGTGGGGATTGATGATGAAACTCTCCCAGTGGCGGAACCGATGCCGCCAGCCGACCCTCTGCAGGCGAATAGCCAGGGTTTCCTGATACGATCGCTGCGCGTCATCGGTGAGCAGCCAGTACTGAGAGAGCGGGACGGTTACCTCTGCTATATATCTTCCCGGCACCAGCGATACTACATCGATATGCGCCAGCCGTTCGAAGAGTACAAAGGCAAATTTTCCTCCAAGACGCGCTCGACTCTCAACCGTAAAATCCGGAAATATACGGAGCATTGCGGTGGCAGCATTTCGTGGAAGATCTACAAGTCTGCCGGGGAAATGCCGGAATTCTTTCAGCTGGCGCGCGCCGTTTCCCAAGTAACCTATCAGGAAAAACTCCTTGATGCGGGGCTGCCCGATTCTGAGGAGTTTCGTCGTGAAATGGATCAGCTTGCTCAGCAGGGGCATGTTCGTGGTTTCATTCTTTTTTATCAGGATATACCTGTCTCGTATCTCTACTGCCCGATTGTCAACGACGTCCTGATTTACGCCTTTCTTGGATACAACCCCAGCTACATGAATTTTTCGGTAGGCACGATCCTGCAGTGGCTCGCCCTGGAGCATTTATTCGCGGAGGGTTGTTTTCGCTTTTTTGATTTTACCGAAGGACAATCAGAACATAAAAAGCTATTTGCCACCCATCATATCCAGTGCGCTAACGTTTTTTTTCTACGTAGCAACCTGCGCAATAGGTTGTTGTTGCATAGTCAGAGAGTCGTCAATAATTTCAGCAAATTGACTGGCGACAAGCTGGATCAGCTGGGGCTCAAGTCGAAAGTAAAAAAAATGATGCGATTCGGGATCTGATATTTTTTATCCTGGGACAAATTTATCAGTGGATCCGGCTCAAAGTTTTGTTTCGATACTATTTCTTCTGCTATATATAAGGATACGAATGAGAGTGTAGAGTTCGATTGAAGTCGATGGAAAGCCCTGATGCTGTTTCCCGGGATGAGTTATCAGTTAACGTGCGGTATCCCAAATGCCAAGATAACCCTTACATTATGATCCTCTGGTATTCTGCTGGCAGTTCAGACGAGGCAATGGACCTCTCCGCCCTGGGGCCGGTACCGCTTGAGCTGGATCCGCGCTGGCTGAGCAGCCGTATCGACAATGCGGACAAATATGTACAGTATTTTCTGGTCGGTGATAAACAATATCCTAGCGGTTATGCGCCTTTTTTTGTTCATCCGGGCGCATTGTCATACTGCCTAGGTGAAAGCACTGTATTTCATATTCCCGTGCTGAGGTATGCGCTGCAGGCAGCGCCACTATGTGAAAATCAGGCGTTGCTGGCCGGATTGTTCAAGCCGCTTCAGGAAGCGATAGGCAGGCGCGGTGTCGTATTTTTTGAGGGTGTGCAGGCAGGCTCTCCGCTTGCTGAGCTATTGCTATCGCCGGACAGTCCGGTCCGCGATTTATTCCATGTGGTTCCTTATGGGCCAGCCTATACGCGACGTCTTATCGAACTTTCAGCGGGAGCGCAATTCGAAGATTATTTGCACACGCTCGGGAGCAAGACCCGTGAAGATATTCGCCGCACGCGCAAGAATTTCAGCGTGAAAGCGAAAAACCCGGTCAGGATGATTCGTTACACAGAACCCGAGCAGGTTGACGAGTTGGCTGATGCCCTGGCGCAAATATCCCGCAAGACTTACCAGTACCACTTGCTTGGTCTCGGGCTTGAAAATACTCCCGAGCAAATCAGGCAACTTCGCGCGGCGGCAACTTGCCGCTGGCTTCGGGCATACATTCTCTGGATCGGCGACACGCCGGTTGCCTTCGGGCTTGGTTACCATGACGGTCGTACCTATTTCGGACATCAGGTGGGGTACGATCCGGATATATCCAAGTTGCAACCGGGTATTTACCTGCATACAGAAGTCATGGCTGATCTGTTGGCGGACGGCATTTGCCGCTTCGATTTCCTGGCGGGTGACAACTTGTACAAGCAAAGAATGTCAAACAAATTTCGAGAGGAAAGGCATTATTATCTGATTCCGCGCGGCTGGCCCGGTACAGCTTATGCACACAGCCTGGTTGCAGCGAATTGCCTGTCCGAAACGATTGGGCGGTGGCTGGATAAAAGCGGATTGAAGGAGCGTATCAAGCATTTGGTTCGTACGAGCACTGTAAAGCATTCCAAGGGTAAAGATTAGACCGGTACCATAAGAGATTGAAATATGAGGAACACTGGATAATTCTCATTTTGCCCAGTACCCAGTAGCGTTTTCATTCGCCGGTTGAGTTCACCTCAGCCTGAAATGGCTATAACTTAATTCAGTGTAGTACGTTCATGGGGACCTGCTGCTGCCGGAATCCCACTGCCAGATTACATAAGGCGAGGGTCCCAACGAGCCAGCGCATAGCCGCAACCATCCAGGCATAGCGTCGATGGGGTCGGTGTAATATGAATGAATGTAGACGATGAAAAAGGGGCGTGGGGCTGACCGAACTGACTGGTCGATATGTTGGACAGCTCTGGCAATCATCGATGCATCAAACGGATTATTCATAAAGCAGATTGTCGGGTACTCAGGCAAGCTGAAGGTCGTGGCATCTGCACAGACCGGTTCGATATCAAAGCACTTTCTTGCAGGATTCCGATAGGTGCCGACATTGCGCATCGCCGCTTCGTGGAGCTCCCGGCTATATTCCACGCCTATAATTCGCCGGAATGGATGCTCTGCCGCCACGAATAGTGCGCGTCCCTTCCCCGAGCCGAGATCGATAAAAATAAAGGCACCAAGGTCAAGGGGGGGCAGCATCCCGAGCAGCACTTGTATCGATTGTTCCGTTACCGGTTCATATGCCTTGGCATGTGTTTTGAGGTCGTCTTCCGCGGTCAAAAACTCCGGCTCCTCAGTGCCTGCAGTTTCTACATTGCATCGCAGGTCGAACGACCGATCAAAGGCATGGCTTGCCTTCCAGTACTTGCCCGTCACTATCAACCCCAGGTTGTAAATGAGCAATCTGCTGAACTCTGCGATTGAGCGGCGGCGCCAGGCACGAGCTACTCGATCAAATAACAAGATTTCATGCTTCATCGGCGTGACCTCAAGCTTTAATGACCATTGCGTACAGTCTCTGCCATTGCATTCTTCCTTCCGGCAAGTTTAGCCTTTGGTTTTTTATATCATAAGTAAAGCGCAAAAACCAGAAATTGTCTGTCGTTTATCTGTAAATGTCTATGCCACGCTTGAATTGGCTACCAGTTGACAGTGCGGAGTTCGCGCCGGTTACACGATTGCGTTCGAGGCCCGGTTCAGATATGACCGAGGCTCACCGGATGGCAGTGCTCATAGCTAAAGATTTCAGCACTTATTGTTCGGCTGCGGATGGGGCGTGTACTCACCCATATGCCGGCCTGACCGGGGCAGTGCCGATATGATCCAGCGCCACAGCGGATATTGCACCACCATGATTGCTGCGATAAGAAGGCCATAAAGCACGGTGTATCGAGCTATCAGTTCACCCGGTCCGGCCAGATTCGAACGATCGCTGCTCAGCAAAAACTGCATTGCAGAAAACACCTGACCATACTTGACGATTACTTGTTCCGTACCAAAAGAGAGTGCAAAATAGGCTAAAATGCCGCAAGCAAACACCCATGCGGTCGCTCTTGTCCGGTGCGCCAACCCGGGGCTCGATGCCAACACCGCCTTCGTTCCACCAAACGCAATCTCGGCCATGGCCAGGCCAATGAACAAAAATGCGCCCACGCTGCCATTGTTCGCTATCAGCTCGACCAGGTTATCTGTCGATGCTTCCGAAACCACAATGTAGTATGAAAGTGGAATCAGCAGAAAGGCGCCAATCGACCATCCCAATAGCGCTGACTTTGGGTCTGGAAGGATATGCCACGCGGCGATAAGGCACCCCGCCGTGGCTGCTACACTCCATAAACTGAATAATGCCAGAAAGCGGCCCAGTAATTCCCATTCCCAGGGCCATCCCAAAACAGGAGATCCAACAATGTCATGGATACTTTCGCTTGGCACCGAAGACCACAGCAGCAGCCATGCGATTAACCCATGCAGCAATACCAGAGGCAGGAAGCTGAGCAGGTACAGCTCACCCCGAGCCAGCCATTGTGCAATCAGTATGGGAAAACCTATCGCCCAATATAACAGCGCCGCAAGCAATATCAGTGACCGGACAGGATGACCCTCGTATATCAGTTCACGAACGTTATACGGCGTCAAGGGGGACTGCGTAATCAGCCAACCCATAGCCGCACCTATCCCAACTCCGATTGCTACTGAACCGAGGGTCCGTTTCCCGCTCACCTCTGCGCTGAGCGCGACAACACGCTGCGATTGGGCCGCTGGCGTGCCAGCTTGCAGCTTTGTTGCCGGCTGGCGGGCCTGCGCCGTCGACAAGACCCAGCCAACCAGCAATAATAAAATAAGTTCCGTTATATCCGCTGTGCGGCCCAGCAACCCCATCTGCATCAGTTCTATAAAAGAAGACCAGATAGCCAGCCCCAGCACTGCTTTACCAATGCTCAGCCCCGTTCTGTGCGCAAGCCATGTCAGCGCAGTATAAATAAACAACGATTGGACCAGGCCGCGGACTCCAACCTCCAGCGATCCCTGAAGCATGGTTGCGAAAGGAATGCCATTGAAGGTTCCGCCCGGAGCGGAAGAAAAAGGTGTTAGCGCGGTAATGGTCCAGGCGACCAGCAGCAGCCAGAACGCCACTCCAAACGGCTTTTTGACACCGGCGCGCGACGCGATCCAATATCCGCCATAACCCGCCAATGTCCCCAGGAGAAGCGATGCGTCCAGAGTCAAATTCACGATAACGACCTTGCCGACCCAGACCAGCAGGATCGCGACCCCCAACCACCAAGTCGCCCGCTGCCCCAATGCTGCAAACGCGCTACCCGCGACAGCTACACCGGCCGCATGCATCAAGATTGTCGGGAAAGAAAAGCTGAATTCGAGGAAAAGCGGCTTCAGTGCATCCTTGAATTTTTGTATATCCAGCGATGGCACCAGCGGCAACAATTCGGTGAGCAGCCATAATACCAATACCACCAGAGGTACAAGCAAGGCGACATCAAATGGCTGTCCTCTTACGGATGAGCGCGTTGCCATCAGGTGTGCTGTTGCCATACCTCCTGCCACACCCACCATATTCCATGCCACATCCGCCAGCGCCGCGGAGCGGGAAGGCAGCCAAATTTGAGCTAACTGAAGGCTGAAGGAATATATCAGTGCCAGAAAGAGTAACGTGGCGACACCGATCCTGCTATCGAATCTTTTTCGGGTAAATAATATTCCCACCATTCCCAGCGGGAAAAACAGTGCAATATTACCCAGCATATCTCCCCGGGAAGTAAATAAATGCCAATCGGTAAGGAATTGCTTTACAGCCCCCGCGCCAGGTTCGGAAAAATCGCCGGGATATAGCGATCCATAGGCAATCAGTACGACGATAACGGACAGAACGCGCATTTTTCCTAGCCATAGCCGGATGAAATTAAACTGAGCGCAACGGATGACACTCCATTATTGCGCGACGGGCGCTGGCTTGATTTCCAGCATTGGAGCCCAGCGAGGCCTGACTTTGTCGAGTGCATAGGCGCCTATCCCGCCTTTACCATGTAAATCGCCATCGAAATCCAGATCGGCATCCGGATATATATCGAAATGCACATTGCCTTCCACATGCTCCCGCACATTGCCGCCTGCCGGTGCCAGGTTCATTTCACCTAAAGGCGCAAACGGCCGAGAAAGAAAATCCGAAGCCTCGTTGAGCTCGCCGACCAGGTTCCCTTCCAGGAAAGCATCACGCATACGTGACCTGGCGAACACCATATTGGCAGTGACGAGTTGTGGATAGGCCGGATCGTGTTCGCGCTGTGAAAGTGTTATGCCGGACCCGTTGGCTATCACTGTATTGTAGAACACACTTATTATGCGTGCGGTATCGTTATGCGGTTGAATCCGTATCGCATTGCCGAAATGATTTACGAACAGATTATTGTACAACGCGATATTGCCTTCCCCCTGGAACAGCGATTCATGCGGATTCTGATAGAAAAAATTACCATAGACGAGATAACGATCATCTGCACCCGATCCTGTAAGCGGCCAGTGCCCGACCAGTACGTTGGGTCTCGCCATCTTCTGGGAGGACCCTCCATTCGCCTTGCTGAAAACATTGTGACGAATAATCGTTGCATTGCGTCCATCCGGCATCTCCGGCAATAGCGGGCGAGATTGCTGATGTTTGATCTGCAAGTTATAACCGAGCGTATCGACTACCAGATTGTGCTCGATCAACCCGGCAATGAACGGCGCGTGCCCATCCGAATTTCCAAGATAGAGGCCGGTCCCGGCGCCCTCGATCACATTGTTGCGAATTATCCAGCCCCAGGCCGGGCATTTGGTGGAAATGCCTACCGTTTGCTGATTATTGCCGTGGCCGATCACGCGTAACCCATCGAGGGTAATGTGGTGCGCCCAGTTCGCATGCCCTTCGCATTTCACGCCGTCGACCGGCAGATGGCGGCCATCGAGATCCAGATTACGAATAGCGACGTAGCTCGAATTGATGATGCTGATCGTGTTATGTCCAGGACGCGCCACAAAAACCGCGCGCGGACCTCTTTCCGGCCCCGAAATCATAATCGGCGCTTGTGCGGCGCCGCGTAGATAGTGTATCGGCAGGCCGTTTTTATACTCTCCTGGTAGTAACCGCAGGTAAGCACCTGGTTCCAGCATCTTCAGTCTGGCGAGATAATTATCCGGATTGGCCGTATAGCTTGCCCCTGCGGAAGCAGATGTCGACCCGACGATAACGCCAGTTAGCGCCAGGAGAAAGTGGAAAAAAAGAATATGGCTTGATTTGATCATTTACATGGATATCAGCGAGATCGATGAACCGCAGGCGTCGATTTGCCGAACGACGCATTCCTTTTTTGAAAGTATCACCCCAACCGCGGTTGCGCCTGCACAATTATTCAGTTATATTAAATGCAACTATGTTGCAATACTAGCATTTATGTTTAGTCTACAAAAGCAGGCAGAAGAGATGATCCGCCGTCGCGGAGAGCGCGTGACGCCCGGCAGGGTTCGGGTTTTCGCCATTTTGCTTGCGGAACAGCGAGCGGTTACGCATCAAGAAATCGAAAAATCCTTACCCGACAAGCCCAGGCTGAACCGGGTGACGCTCTATCGCATACTTGAATGGCTGGACGAAAAATGTTTCGTGCATAAGGTGGTGGGCGACGACCGAATATGGCATTTTCGAGCAAATAGTCAAGTAGCGCATCATCAGCATGCGCATTTTGAATGCATGCGCTGCACCAGGGTAGTTTGTCTTGATGATATAAAGGCCGAGTATGATTCTCCGCTGCCGGCCGGTTATCAATCTCGGGAAATTGAATTAAGGGTCAAAGGATTATGTGCAGAGTGCGCATAACCGGATTTCCTGCTATGCATGGAGCGTCACGCTGAATGTCCGGCGCGGTGAGTATTGGCATAAATGCTGTCAGATGATTTTGCGTAAGATATTATTTTTGATTTTAGTGGTGGCGTTGTCGCTCGTGCCGGTCCTTCAGGCGGCGCATGCCCTCACTCACGTTGGCGACGCCGATCTCATCGGCAACGTTTATGCTGATGGTGGTCAGGAAGAGAGCGGGCTCCATCCCGACAGCGGCCTCGACGGAGACAAGATCTGTCTTGACTGCCTGGCGCTGACAGGATTCAGTATTGCTGTTGCCGTTCTGCCCGTTTTCTTTTTTGATCAGATGAGGCGCCAGCCTCCGCCGTATCCGATATCGGCGCCTGTCCTCCCCCGTTTCTCTTCCCCTTATTTCACCCGCGGGCCCCCGCAAGCGTAATTTCCCTTTCGTTTTTCGTTAATAGTTGATCTTGAACGGCACTCGTCATTTTGACGTTGCCGATCCATTCACGTCGTGCCCATTTCGTGCTCATCGAGGCTGATGGCTATCGAATAGGGCGCGGCGTAACTGGGGTGATTAAAACCCCAGGTTCCCCTTTTCAGAAAGTCAGCATGAACGGTTCGAGTTGTGGTTTGGACGCATTTCTACAAAGTGCGCAGAAATTATCGAGATTAATCGTCACTATGACGGTGCTTGCCATATTCAGCATGCCCTATGCTCAGGCTCAGCAGGGAAGCCAGGACAAGGAGAGCAACCAGGACAAGGTATTGCAACCGGTCGTTGTGACTGCGACGCCATTTGATAATCGGAGCGAGCTTGATGTGGCTCAGCCTGTTTCAGTATTGCAGGGTGACGATTTGCGCCGCAAGCGGGAAGCGAGCCTGGGCGATACACTTTCGCGCGAGTTGGGTGTGGCATCCTCTTCCTTCGGTCCGGGCGCAGGCCGTCCGATCATTCGCGGCCTTGACGGCCCTCGTATCCGAGTATTGGAGAACGGCATCGGTACGCTCGATCTCTCTACCATCAGCCCGGACCATGCGGTAACGGTTGAGTCGTTCAATGCCTCCCAAATCGAGATACTGCGAGGTCCGGCGACACTGCTCTACGGCAGCGGCGCATCCGGCGGTGTGGTCAATGTCGTAAGCGGCCGAATCCCCAGTCAACTGTTCAAATCTCCCAAGGGGGATGTCGAGATACGCGGCAATACTGCAACAGCGGAACGTAGTGGCGCTTTAAACGCATCCGGCAGCGTTGGGAAGGTGTCCTGGAGCGTAGGAGGGTTCAGGCGCAAAACCGATGATTATCACATTCCTGGACGAGCGAATGAAAGCGACCCCCACAGTAAAAAGGGAATCGTTGAAAACAGCGCAGTCAATTCGGCCAGTGGTTATGCGGGTGGTTCTTACATTGGAGAGAAAGGATTTTTGGGTATATCGGTCTCGCATCTGGAGAGCAAATATGGCATACCCAGCCCTGAAGGCTCAAAGATCGATCTCAAACAGACCCGTTATGATATGTCAGGTGAGCTGAATGAGCCGCTCCGCGGCTTTGATCGGCTTAAGGTGCGCGTAGGCTATAACGATTACAAGCATAATGAAATAGAGAGTACCGGCGAAATTGCGACCCGATTTAAAAACCAGGGATTGGAAAGCCGCGCCGAGCTTCTGCATGCACCGATAGCGAAGTGGCAGGGAGCATTCGGTTTCCAATTTCAGGATCGTAATTTTTCTGCCTTGGGCGAGGAAGCCATAGTGCCGGTTACAAAATCCAATTCCGCCGGTCTATTCCTGGTCGAAGAGCGGAACTGGGATCGTTGGCGGCTGGAACTCGGCGGCCGGATCGAGCGTGCGACGCAGGATCCGCAGAACAATATCAATCCGTCACGCGCATTCAGCCTTTATAACGTCTCCGCGGGCACCTTGTGGAAATTCATGGATGGCTATGGGCTGGGCCTGACTGGCACGCGAGGGCAACGTGCACCGTCTACCGAGGAACTGTACATGCACGGGGCTCACCGCGGCACGGCCACATTCCAGACCGGTGACAGCACCTTATCCAGCGAGACAACCAACAATATCGATCTTGCGCTACGCAAGACCACCGGCATGGTGAAATGGAAGGTCAATGTGTTTCATAACTGGATCGAGAATTACATTTTCGTACGCAGTGCCGACACCAATGGGGATGGCGTGGCGGATCGCGTCGACGATACCGGAACACTGGATCCCGCTGGCGATTTTCTGGTACAGAATTTCGCGCAGACCGGAGCGAGATTTTATGGCGCGGAAGCAGAAGCCATCTTCACATTGAAGCCCGACACCATCGACTTGCGGTTGTTTGCCGATTATGTGCGCGGAAAACTGAATAATGGAGGCAACGTTCCCCGTATCACTCCACCACGGTTTGGACTGGAATTCAACCACAGGACCGGGCCCTTGACAATGAACGTCAGCGCCACTCGCGTGATGCGTCAAAGCCGCCGCGCGGCGCTTGAAACCAACACTCCAGGATACACCCTGGTGAATGTCGAGGTGACTTACCGTATCAAGGAAACGAAATCGAACGGTATCAAAATCTTCGTTCAGGGCAAGAATTTGCTTAATGAAGAGATGCGCGTGCATACCTCTTTCCTGAAGGATTTCGCGCCGTTGCCGGGAAGGTCGCTCGTAGTGGGCCTGAGAGGCGAATTCTAGCAGCCTGTCTGACTTGAAGAATCAGAGCTTTTGCAGCCGATTTCTTTTAGATCCGACAGGCTGCTCGCCATTGCATCGCAAAAATGGCTGTATCCGATCCGAAATATGACTAAAGCCCTGGAGCGCTATTTCCGGTTAAAAAATTTGCCGGTACCATCACCGCGATATGCGTTTATCTATTAAGACATGACGGAATGTGGCAAACTATCAGGTTACCCCATACTCGGTATGTTGATCCGTGCCTTCGTACGAACTTTTTATTGGTTTGCGCTACACCCGCGCCAAACGCCGTAATCACTTCATCTCTTTCATTTCCCTGATTTCCCTGATGGGTATCACGCTCGGCATGACAGCCCTTATTACGGTCATGTCGGTCATGAACGGTTTTCAGAAAGAGGTCCGGACGCGCATCCTCGGTGTGGCGTCCCATATTCAGGTGAGCGGCATCAACGGCTCATTGACCGACTGGCGCAAGGTCGCCGATGAGGCACTCAAGCATCCCGAAGTAGAGGCTGCCGCACCTTATGTCAGTGCGCAAGGCATGGTTTCGTTTGATCAGATTGTCAGTGGCGTGGTGGTTAGAGGTGTCTTGCCGGACATGGAGGACCGCGTAGCCGATCTGGGGCGAATGATGATAGACGGCAAGCTCGAAGATCTCGTGCCGGGAAGATTTGGCATTGTCATCGGCCGGGAATTATCGCGCACCCTGGGCGTATTCACGGGTGACAAGATTGTCCTCATTTCGCCGCAAGGACAGGTCACCCCGGCAGGTATATTGCCGCGCCTCAAGCAATTCACAATTGTCGGTATCTTCGAAGCAGGACATTTCGAGTATGACTCGGGCCTAGTACTGATCCATTTGGCGGATGCACAAAAGCTGTATCGCATGGAGGAGGATCAGGTATCGGGTGTACGGTTGAAGCTGGATGATCTGTTCCAGGCGCCGCAAGTAGCGCGAGAGCTTGCACCACTGATTTCCGCGGATGTTTACATCACCGATTGGAGCCGTCAGCATGCTAATTATTTCCGCGCAATCCAGATTGAGAAGCGCATGCTGTCGCTCATTCTCGCCCTCATCATCGCGGTTGCCGCATTTAATATCGTTTCCACCCTGGTCATGGCCGTAACCGACAAACAGTCCGATATCGCGATACTGCGCACGCTGGGCGCCAGCCCGCGAAGCATAATGAAGGTTTTCATCGTTCAGGGTACGTTGATCGGTATCCTCGGTACCACATTGGGCGTGATCGGCGGCGTGCTGCTGGCATACAACGTAGAGGCGGTGATAGCGACTATCGAGCGCCTGTTCAGCGTGCAATTCCTTTCGCGGGAGGTGTATTACATCAGCGAGATTCCGTCGGACCTGCACTTCGCCGACGTGATAACCGTGGCTGCGGTATCGTTTGTGTTGACATTGCTGGCGACGCTTTATCCGAGCTATCGAGCTTCCAGGGTCAACCCCGCAGAAGCGCTGCGGTATGAATAAAACGATTATTGCCTGCCGCAATCTGCGCAAAAGTTATTATCAAGGCAAACTTGAAGTGCCGGTACTTTTGGGAATAGATCTGAATGTGAAAGCAGGAGAAACGGTTGCGATCGTCGGCACGTCGGGTTCCGGAAAAAGTACACTATTGCATCTGTTAGGGGGGTTGGACGCACCCACGGGAGGCGACATACGCATCATGGGGCAGGAAATTGCCGCCATCGATGAAGAAGAAAGATGCCGCTTACGTAATAGGTCACTCGGTTTCATATATCAGTTTCATCATTTGCTGCCCGAATTCAGTGCGCTGGAGAATGTCGCCATGCCATTGCTCATTCGACGCATGAAGAATACTGAAGCATATGAGAATGCGGCGAAAGTTCTGGCACAGGTGGGCTTGGGGCACCGCGTTTCCCATACGCCGGGAGAACTCTCGGGTGGTGAGCGCCAGCGTGCGGCGGTGGCGCGTGCGCTGGTCACCCGGCCTGCCTGTGTTCTTGCGGATGAGCCTACCGGCAATCTCGACCGGCGCACCGCGGCAGGGGTTTTCGACCTGATGATGGACCTTAATCACGACGTGGGCGCAAGCCTTGTCATTGTCACCCACGATCCGGAATTGGCCAGGAAGGCTGGCAGGATACTGCACCTGGAGGATGGTATATTGGCCGAGTAACACGGCAATGTACCGCTTCAATATATATCGCTATCTTGATCTGCCTGAACACGCTGGTGGATTCATCAGCATTCATTCCACGTGGTCGCTGCGCTTTATACCCGCACGTCGTTTTGCCCGCTTGCGCCATTCATGAATAGTGTATAGCCGCCATCCTCCGCGCACGAGGAAATAGCCCGCGAGAGAGAGCAACAGCGCCAGCAGGAACATACCCAGAAGTAGAGGCTTTCCGAGCGAGACCACCCAGTCCATCAATGCCGGTATCCACTCGCCAATACCCTTATCCATCAGGTGCAGTTCTGTTTGGGGCATGTTGCCGGTACCATTCCCCGTGACGAACGCGCCAATGGCGTACGCGGCCATATAGATGGGCAGGATAGTGAAGGGGTTGGAATAGAGCGTGGTAACCACCGCTACCGGCAGATTCACCTCGAAAATGATGGCAAACAAAGCGGCAAAAAAGAATTGTATCGGATTGCTGCCGGGAATCAGGCCGGTGAACAATCCAACCGCGACGCCACCCGCAACTGAACGCCGGTGCAGATGCCATAGATTGTGATGATGCAACCGTTCTCCGAATAGTCCGACAAATCGGTTCTGCCGAATGGTCTCGTGAGAAGGCAGATATTTTTTGATGAATTTTCGAACCATGGAATGAGTGTACGGAAATACCGGCGGGCCATGCAAACATAATAACTTGTCGACAGGAGACAATCCTGACCAGAAACCCATCCAACTTAAAGAAAACAGCTGCCGCTGCCGCGGCTCTTCGCGACGCCTAGCACTCAACAAACCGACGCTTATCGTATAACCTGAAGCCGCGATCCGATCTAGCCCGGCATTACCTTGTCAGTAGTTCAGCCTTCCTTCTTATTGTACGATTCTAATCGCGGAAATTACTGATGCGAGCATATATTCTGGCATTTGCCCTTGGAGTATGGCTGCTGCAACAGCAGGCGGAACTGCCGAATATTCGATGGGCATGGGCGCTCCTGCCTGGCGCGGTGTGCGCGCTCCTGCTCTCGCGCTGCCGGGCCAACATTTTTACCGTAACGGGCAAAGTATTATTGGCTGGTGTCTTGTTGGGTATGGGGTTTTTCTGGGCCACTGCTTTCGCCCAGTGGCGCTTGGCCGATGCGCTCCCGCACGAATGGGAAGGACGCGATATCCAGTTGATCGGGGTGGTTGCGGAATTGCCGCAAGTCAATGAGAACAGTGTCCGTTTTGCTTTCGAAGTGGAGCGCGTGCTGACCGAAGAGGCCATCGTTCCTTCGCGCGTCTCGCTCGCCTGGTATGAGGAGCGGGGAAAGCAGGTGACGATTTCCGAGACCGCGCCACCGCAGGTCAATGCCGGCGAGCGCTGGCGCATCACGGTCCGGCTCAGGCGTCCGCATGGCAGTGTCAACCCCCACGGCTTCGACTTTGAGCAGTGGGCTCTGGAGCGGGATCTTCGCGCCACAGGCTACGTGCGCAAAGATGACGAGAATATGCGCTTGGATGAAATGGTCGATCGTCCGGCTTACCGGGTTGAGCGCCTGCGCCAGGATATCCGACAGCGTTTCATCCAGGTATTGCCCGACCATGCCTATACCGGTGTCCTGGTGGCGCTGGCGGTCGGCGATCAGCGCGCCATTCCACGCGAACAGTGGCAAGTATTTACCCGCACCGGGGTAAATCATCTCATGAGCATATCCGGGCTGCACGTTACCATGGTATCCGGACTCATTTTTGCGCTGGTGTACTGGCTGTGGCGCAGGAGCCACCATTTGACGCTGTGGTTGCCGGCGCGCAAGGCGGCAGTCGTCGCGGGGTTGGCGGCAGCGCTGGGTTACGCGCTGCTTGCAGGCTTCGCCGTACCGGCGCAGCGTACCGTGTATATGCTCGGGGTAGTCGCCATCGCTTTGTGGCTGGGTCGCTTCACCTCCGCCACGGCGGTACTGGCCTGGGCATTGCTGGCAGTGATACTTCTTGATCCGTTGGCGGTACTTTCAGCGGGCTTCTGGTTATCGTTTGGTGCAATAGCAGTCATCATGCTGATATCGGCCGGGCGCATCGGCAGAATCCACTGGTTATCCGGTTGGGCCCGGGTGCAATGGGCGATAACGCTCGGCCTGATACCCCTCCTTCTGGCCATGTTCCAACAGATATCGCTGGTTTCGCCTATTGCCAATGCCATAGCGATCCCCCTGGTGAGCCTGGTGGTGGTTCCCTTGACACTGCTGGCTACCTTCCCGCCGCTCGACTTCATGCTGTTGCCCGCGCACTGGGTGCTAAGCGGTTGCATGGAGGCAATGCGGTGGATGAGCGATGTACCCCAGGCGGTCTGGAGCCAGCATGCGCCGCCCGCCTGGGCAGTGGCAGCCGGCGTGGCCGGAATTCTATGGATGCTGCTGCCGGGAAGGCTGGGGCTTACCACAGGTTTTCCCGCTCGCTGGCTGGGGATGATAGCGCTGCTGCCGCTATTTCTGGTTCTTCCCCCCAAACCAGCATCGGGGGAATTATGGTTGACGGTGCTGGATGTCGGCCAGGGACTCGCGGTAGTGGCGCGCACGGAAAATCACGCGCTACTCTACGATACGGGTCCGGGGTTCAGCGCCGAGGCGGATAGCGGAAGCCGCACTATCGTCCCTTTCCTGAGGGGCGAAGGTATAAAGCAGCTTGACGGCATGATCGTGACACATGCCGACATGGACCACAGCGGCGGCGCATTGTCGGTGCTGGAAGCGGTGCCGGTGGAATGGCTGGTCTCGTCTTTGAGAGACGACCACCCGATACAGCGAGCCGCTTCCTCGGGATACCGATGTCGTGCCGGGCAATCGTGGCAGTGGGATGGGGTTCGCTTCGATATGCTCCATCCGCTGGAGCAGAATTACAGTGAGCCCAAGCCCAAAACCAACGCATTGAGCTGTGTGCTGAAGATCACCACCGCCCACGGCAGCGTATTGCTGCCCGCCGACATCGAGAAAAAATCCGAGTATCAGTTACTCGCCCGGGACGGCGACGCGCTCTCCTCGACGGTGCTCATCGCACCCCATCACGGCAGTAAAACCTCTTCAACGGAGGGGTTTATACGCCAGGTGAATCCCAGGCTGGTAATATTCACCGTAGGTTATCGCAACCGCTTCGGGCACCCCAGAGATGAAGTGATGGAACGCTACCGGTCTCTTGGAAGCAGACTGCTGCGCAGTGACGCCGATGGCGCGATACTGTTGCGCTTTGCGGATAATGATTTCGCCGTGGAAACTTCGCGCATGCTGCGACGCCGCTATTGGCAGGATATCCCGCAATATTGACTTAAGGCATTATTACATTGGCAGGATAATATCTCTGGATTCCACCTTCGTGGGACGATATTCCTTTAAACCCGTTCCCCGGACAACTGCAAAAACTGAAAAATGCGCGATGAGCTAATAGATAAGGGTTCAAGGATTTCTCCGGCTTCTCTTTCCACAACACCTGCTTCCAGCAGCGGAGGTTGGGATGGGTTTTGCTGGCCGGAAGCCGCCGCGACCATGTTTTCCCCCGATGAAATCGAAATGCTGGGGCGCGCGCTGCATTTTTGCCATTCACTTTATACAGATAAATACCTGCCTACCGGCGAGCTGGTTACTCAGCACATACAGGGCGCAGCATGGATCCTGGCGTCGTTACGGGTCGATAGCGATACGTTGGCCGCTGGAATACTTCATGCGGTACCGGATTATCTGGATGGATACGAGGAAAAATTGCATGCTGCGTTCAATCCCACCATAGCTCACCTTGTGGAAGGGGTGGCACGGATGGGCCGCATCCGAACGCTGGGGCCCGAAGGTGCCTCGACCGCGGGAGACCGCAATGCGCAAGTCGAGGCATTGCGCAAGATGCTGCTGGCGATGGTGGAGGACATTCGTGTCGTTATCATTGCCCTTGCGGATCGCGTGCAGACGATGCGGTATATCGCTGCGAATAACGTTCCGACAAGCACGGAGATTGCGCACGAGACGATGGATATATTCGCACCGCTGGCGAATCGCCTGGGGTTGTGGCAGGTGAAGTGGGAGTTGGAAGACTTTTCATTTCGGATCGTAGAGCCGGAACGCTATAAAAAAATCGCCACATTGCTCGAGGATACGCGTCGCGTTCGGGAACAGTATATCGCCCTGATGGTGGATAACCTGCAGAACGAATTGCAACAGGCGGGAATCAAGGCTGAGGTTACGGGCCGCCCGAAGCATATCTACAGCATCCACAAAAAAATGAAACGCAAGGGTGTGGACTTCAAGGAAATCCATGATGCTCGTGCAGTAAGGATTCTTGTGGACGATGTGAAGGACTGCTATGCCGCGCTGGGCGTGGTGCATAATCTCTGGATACCGATCCCGAAGGAATTCGACGATTATATTGCCAGACCAAAAGGCAACGATTACCGGTCTCTGCATACCGCCGTCATTGGTCCGGAAGATAAGGTGGTTGAGGTGCAGATCCGTACACACGAAATGCATCGCCATTCCGAGATGGGTGTAGCCGCGCATTGGCGCTACAAGGAAGGGGCGAAGCGTGACGCCAGGTATGAAGAGAAAATTGCCTGGTTGCGGCAGATACTGGAATGGAAGAATGATGTCGAGGACGCGGGAGAACTGGCGGCGCATTTTAAAGTCGCGCTGTTTGAGGACTCGGTCTATGTATTGACGCCGCAGGGCAGGGTCATTGCCTTGCCCAAGGGTGCCACGCCAGTGGATTTCGCCTACCACGTGCACACCGATCTCGGTCACCGCTGCCGTGGCGCAAAAATCGATGGTGTCATGGTGCCGCTTGATTATCCACTGCAAAATGCGCAGAAAGTGGAAATCATTTCAGGCAAGCAGGGTGGGCCGAGCCGTGATTGGCTCAATCCTGTCCTGGGCTATCTGAAAAGCCATCGGGCGAGATCGAAGGTCAGGCAGTGGTTTGGCTATCTGGAGCGCGAAGCCTCGTTGGCGCAGGGCCGGGTGCTCGTGGAAAAGGAATTGCAGCGCTACGGTATGACAGCGCTATCGCTGGATAAGCTGGCGGGTGAGTTCAAGTTTCCCAAACTTGACGGGTTTCTGGCCGCCGTTGCCCGGGGCGATATCAGTAGCCGTCAATTGGGTGCGTATCTAAGCGGTGTGACCGGAACAGTCGCTCCGGACCTGGAGTTGACCGAGGGTAGCAAGACCGTTGCACCATCCAGCGGCGGTATCCTTGTTGCGGGTGTCGACAAGCTGCTCACTGTGTTGGCAAAATGTTGCAAGCCTGCTCCGCCTGATCCCATCATTGGATTTGTCACCCGCGGACGCGGCATTACGATACACCGTCAGCAGTGCGCCAGTTTATCCCGTCTAAGTGAAGAAAGTGCCAAACGCGTCATTGCGGCGGACTGGGATGTATCGGACGATACAACGAAAGCGAAAGGCGAGCGCTATGAGGTCGATATCGAGGTCGAGGCGCAGGACAGGCAAGGATTGCTACGTGATATCTCCAATATCCTTCTGCGCGAGAGAATCGACGTTACCGCCACCCGAACCCAAAGCCGGGATCTCGCAGCGATGCAATTCACCGTGAAAATCAGCGGCCTGGCGCAGCTTAACCGTGTTCTCGGGTTGATACAGCATGTTCGAGGGGTGATATCCGCCTGGCGGAAATAGAGCGTAACGCTAGCAGCCTGTCGGACTTAAAGGAAATCGGGCTGCAAAAGCGTCTCCGAAAGCGCCTGGACGGTCCATGTTTCACCGCTTTTTTGGCCAATAGAATAACTATTGGCCTCCAAAATCCTCAAGATCCGCCCTCGCCCAGCCACTTTTTCGCTGCGATTCTTCAAGCCCGACAGGCTGCTGGAGCCCGGCCGCAGCATCGAATTACTCACTTTCATGTCGTCCAGTTGAATGCTTCGTGATCAAGTTGGCTAATGAGTCGGTAAGCAATTCAATTCAGTTCGATTCCACGTGCTTATATGACTGCATATCTTGCGGCTTCTCCGGCAGGACAATTCCTCGAAGCAGTTATGTAAGCCATTGACGCTTGCAATGGCAATTGCTGCGTATTACATATATCGGATTAATCCTATAATTACCTGATTTTATTTGTTTAATTTCCTCGCAGGCTTCCTGAGCACCGCACGATCCAGACCTTTGGCACCCTTGCAAAAAACCCTATTCTTTTCCTTGACTTTGCCTATCGTTTTAATTACAGTGGGCAAAAGTGGGTAAAAGTGGAGAAAATTTCCGCATTTCTTTCGGCAAATAAAGGGGCAAAATGTTTCGCGGTGGGACACCTATCAGCCTGGATAACAAAGGTAGACTTGCGGTGCCCGCGAAATATCGCGAAGGTCTGATATCTCTTTGCGCCGGTCGTTTGGTTATCACCGCTGATCCTTCCAGTTGTTTGCTGGTTTATCCCCAGCCCGTGTGGGAACCGATAGAGCAAAAACTCAACAGTCTTTCCAGCTTCAATCCACAAACGCGTAGTCTGCAACGTCTTCTCGTTGGCAACGCAAGTGACGTGGAGATGGATGGCGCGGGTCGCATTTTGGTGCCGCCTCCCTTGCGTCAGTTTGCTGGTTTAAGTAAAGACGTGGTTTTGGTGGGGCAAGGCGCTAAATTCGAGTTGTGGGACGACGAAAAATGGAGGCTCCAGATCGAAAGTGCGCTCGTTTTCAAAGACGGCATTCCGCCGGAGCTCGATGGTTTTTCGCTCTAATGCTGTGGTTGAGAAATATATGCATACCGCAGTTTTGCTGCATGAGGCGGTGGATGCGCTGGCCATCAAGCCGGACGGAATATACGTGGATGGAACCTTCGGTCGTGGTGGGCACAGCCGGCTGATACTGGAGCAGTTAGGAAAAAATGGAAGGCTGATAGCGTTCGATCAGGATCCTTCCGCATTTGAAGCTGGGCAGGCTCTCGAAGACGAGCGGTTCCATATGATTCAGGGCAGCTTTTCGACGATGCAGGAGATCTTGCGGCAATTGGATGTGGATCGGGTGGATGGGATATTGCTGGATTTGGGGATATCTTCGCCGCAGCTTGAAGAAGCCCGGCGCGGCTTCAGTTTTCGCCTGGATGGTCCGCTCGATATGCGCATGGACACAAGCCAGGGGCCGACGGCTGCGGAGTGGCTCGCTTCCGCTCCCGAAACCCATTTGGAAGAGGTGATCAGGAACTATGGCGAAGAGCGGTTTGCTAAACAGGTTGCAAGAGCGATTGTTGCGGCTAGAGGTCGGCAGCCCATCGTCACTACACATCAGCTTGCCTCGATCGTGGCATCGACCGTGCGCTCGCGCGGGCGGGAAGATAAGCAGAATCCGGCGACGCGCACTTTTCAGGCTATACGGATTTACCTCAATCAGGAGCTTGAGAAGCTGTCGCTTGCCTTGCCGAAATGCGTGGAGATGCTGAACGCCGGCGGCCGGCTCGTCGTGATCAGTTTTCACTCGCTGGAAGACCGGACAGTGAAACGTTTTATGCGTGAATTGGCAGATTCGGACAGGCTGCCGAAGGAATTGCCGCTACGTGAAAAGGAAGTGCAACTTTTGAGTCGCCAAAAATTGCGTTTGATAGGCAAGGCGATACGTCCGGATACGAAGGAAGTCGCCGGCAATCCCAGGGCCAGGAGCGCAATAATGCGCGTGGCGGAGCGAATAAATACGACATAGGGGAACAGCCACAACGGCGTTCCCGGTTAATGAGAGACTGATGTGGCCAGACTGAATATTCTGTTGACCTTAATTCTCATCGCCTGCGCGTTGAGTGTTGTGACTTCACAGCACAAAGCGCGCAAGCTTTTTGTAGAGCTCGAAAAAGAGCAGGAATCGGCACGACAACTGGCGGTGGAATGGGACCAGCTTCAGCTTGAGCAGAGTACCTGGGCAATGCATACGCGTGTTGAAAAAATCGCTACCGGGCAGTTGCGCATGCGTATGCCCGATGCATCTCGCATCCAGATTGTTCCGTTTGGGATTCCATTCGGTCGAGCCGATCCCGTGGAAGCACCGGAACCATGAAGTTTGATCATGCAATATATCTCGTGTTGCCTGCAGGGCGTTCGCGCCTGTTGCTGGCATTGCTGCTGCTGGGGTTGGCGGCCTTGGCGGGGCGTGCTGCTTATCTGCAGGGAATGAACAACGGATTCCTGCAACAAAAAGGCGAGTCACGCTATAGCCGCGTACTCGAAATGAGCGCACACCGCGGCATGATTACAGATCGGCATGGCAAACCGCTCGCGATCAGTACGCCGGTAGAATCGGTATGGTCGAGCCCCCAGGATATGCACGCCACACCCGAGCAACTGAGAAAACTGGCCAACCTGATCGATGTGGATATCAAGGAAATTCGCCGTCGCATCGATGGGCCGCAGCGCGATTTCGTATACTTGAAACGGCACTTGTCACCCGAGGTCGCCGCCAGGATAGTCGAACTTGACATGCCCGGCATATTTCTAAAACGTGAGTTCCGGCGATATTACCCAGCGGGCGAGTTGACCGCTCATGTGCTCGGGTTCACTGACGTGGATGACAAGGGGCAGGAGGGATTGGAACTGGCATGGCAGGAAGAGCTTGCGGGCAAACCTGGAAGCCGCCGCGTGATCAAGGATCGCAAAGGACGTATCGTCGAGGATGTGAAGAGTATCCGGGCGCCCAGGTCAGGACAGGATATTGCCCTGTCGATAGACAGCAAAATCCAATATTTCGCTTATCGTGAATTGAAACAGGCGATGGAAACGCATAAAGCCAAGGCAGGGGGAGTCGTAGTATTGGATGCGCAGACGGGCGAGGTGCTGGCGCTGGTCAACCTGCCGGCGTATAACCCCAACAACCGGACCAGCCTGAACGGCTGGCGTGCCCGTAACAGGGCCTTTACCGACGTCTTCGAGCCAGGCTCGACGCTGAAGCCATTCACCATCGCGGCAGCGCTGGAGGCAGGCGGAATCAAGCCCGACACTATTTTTGAAACAGCGCCCGGTACGTTCTCCATAGGCAAGGCGACAATACGCGATTCGCATAAGGAAGACGCGTTGACGGTCACGCAGGTGATCCAGAAGTCCAGTAATGTCGGTTCCGCAAAGATTGCCCTGTCGCTGCCGCCACAAACGTTGTGGGGAATGTTGAACGATGCGGGGTTTGGTACGTCAACGGGCTCGGGGTTCCCCGGAGAAGCCGGCGGTAAGCTACGTCCCTACCGTACATGGCGCCCCATCGAGCAGGCGACGATGTCATACGGGCACGGCATCGCGGTGAGCCTGCTGCAGCTGGCACGCGCTTATACGTTGTTCTCCGCGGAGGGAGAATTGAAGCCGATTTCGCTATTGAAGCTTGAATCACCCTCGCCGGGCAAACGCGTCATATCGCGCGACACTGCTTTGGCCGTGAGCCGCATGCTGGAAATGGTGGCGCAGCCGGGGGGCACCGCGCCGCAAGCGCAGGTCAGCGGTTATCGGGTGGCGGGGAAAACGGGTACCGCGCATAAACTGGAAGGTAATGGTTATGCAAAAAACCGTTACCTGTCGACATTCGTGGGTTATGCCCCGGCTTCCAATCCCCGGTTCGTTATCGCGGTAATGCTGGATGAGCCGTCCGCCGGGAAATATTTCGGCGGCGTGGTAGCGGCACCCGTGTTCAGCCGGCTCATGGATGGCACGCTGCGCATGTTGAATGTACCGCATGATGCACCCGCAGATAAGGTAATGTCTCTCACTGCAGCACCAGGATTGAATGGTGATGTATGAGTTCAAGCCCTGACGCTGGAGGCAACAGGTTTTCAGAAAGATCGCCGGTGCATTTTGATTTTCGTATTTTCGAGGATTTGAACGTCAAAATCAGCAGTCTTGCCACAGATAGCCGCGTGGTAAAACAGGGAGACACATTTCTGGCCTATGCCGGAGAAAGGAGCGACGGCCGGAACTTCATTCGCCAGGCCATCGCAGCGGGAGCCAACGCGGTATTGTGGGAACCTGAAGGTTTTGTATGGGATCCAGTATGGAAAACGCCGAATTTGCCGATCTCCGGGCTGCGAGCCAAGACAGGCATTATTGCCGCTCACGTATATGGCCATCCATCGCAAAAATTATGGCTCATCGGTATTACAGGAACGAATGGCAAGACTTCCTGCAGCCATTGGATCGCCCAGGCCCTGGCTGCGCTGGGCAAGAAAACCGCGGTTATCGGCACGCTGGGTATCGGTTTTCCTGAAGAACTGGAGTTCACCGCCAACACCACGC
Source organism: Nitrosospira sp. Nsp1 (assembly GCF_900100985.1). Classification (NCBI taxonomy): domain Bacteria; kingdom Pseudomonadati; phylum Pseudomonadota; class Betaproteobacteria; order Nitrosomonadales; family Nitrosomonadaceae; genus Nitrosospira; species Nitrosospira sp. Nsp1. Next base: position 46,522 of record NZ_FMUF01000013.1, on the reverse strand, counting down.
CGGATGCGGTGTTCTTGCAGCAGAAAATGGCGGATCTATTACGGCGTGGCGCTTGTTGCGTGGCAATGGAGGTATCGTCGCACGGGATTGTGCAAGAGCGCATCAACGGCTCGACATTCTCGGTGGCCTTGTTTACGAATCTGTCGCGCGACCATCTCGATTACCACGGCAGCATGGAAGCGTATGCTGCCGCCAAGGCGCGGTTATTCCGCTGGCCCGGGCTCAGGTATGCCGTCCTTAATCTTGATGACGCGTTTGGCGTAGGCTTGTCAGATCACCTTCTGGAAACGGACACGCAAATAATAGGGTATGGGTTCACGGAAGCAGCGACCCGGATTCGCGACACGACGAAATTCAGGATATTGCGTGGACACAATCTCAAGTCAACCTCTCAAGGCCTGGAGTTTGATATTGAATTTGAAGCCGAATATCTGGAGCTTAAAACTGAAGTGGCAGGACGCTTCAATGCGTCAAATTTATTGGGAGTACTCGCTACCCTGCTGGCCAGCGGCATCAGGCTGGTCGATGCAGTGCTAGCCTTGCGGGGAATTCGCCCTGTCGCAGGCAGAATGCAGCAAATAGGGGGCGGCGATCAGCCCCTTGTCGTTGTGGATTATGCCCATACGCCCGACGCCATGGAAAAAGTATTGACTACGTTGCGTGAAATTCTTCATTCCAGTCCCGCATCCAGTACTGGATCGGAAGCCCGAAACCCGAAATTGATCTGCGTGTTTGGCTGCGGGGGCGAGCGCGACCGCGGCAAACGGCCTCTACTGGGCGAAGTGGCGACACGGTTGGCTGACGAAGTCATCGTCACAAATGACAATCCACGGCGGGAAGACCCCAATGTCATTATCAGCGAGATCGTGGCGGGTGCGGGCGTCAATCATCACATCGAAAAGGATAGGGCGAAGGCTATTTTCGGGGCGATTCATGATGCGCGGAAGGGAGACGTTATATTAATCGCGGGGAAGGGACACGAAGCCTACCAGGAAATAGATGGACAAAACCTTCCATTCAGCGATGTCGAGGTCGCCAGGCGGGTACTGATGGAAAGGGCGCAGGTACAGGCATGATGACCGTGCATGACGCAGCCAGCGCCCTGAACGGCAAACAGTCAGGTGGAGATGCCTGCTTTAGCGGAGTCAGCACCGATAGCCGTACCGTAGGGTGCGGGGATCTGTTCGTTGCGCTGGTAGGGCCGAATTTTAATGGCCATGATTTTATTGCCGCGGTGAAGGACAAAGGTGCCGCGGCGGCAATGATCGATCGGGAGTTCGAGGCCAAAGCGCAGGAGCCTGGAATTCCTCTGATACGGGTGGAGAATACCCGCTTGGCATTGGGGCGACTCGCAGCATACTGGCGCGGGCATTTCAGGATACCGGTGGTTGCGGTGACCGGCAGCAATGGCAAGACTACGGTCAAGGAAATGATCGCATCGATTTTACGGCGGGTGGCCGGGCCGGGTGGGCAGATGAGCGACCCGGATACGGTACTGGCGACGGAGGGCAATCTCAACAATGATATCGGTGTGCCCCTGATGCTCTTGCGGATGCGCGAGCGGCATGGTTATGCGGTGATCGAGATGGGAATGAATCATTCCGGCGAGATTTCATATTTGACCAGTCTGGTAAAGCCTACCATCGCGCTGATCACCAATGCGGGGATGGCGCATGTCGAGGGGCTGGGTTCGGTGGAAGCAGTGGCACGGGCAAAGGGCGAGATTTTCGAGGGACTCGATCAGGACGGAATAGCTGTCATCAACGCCAATGATTCGAACGCTCCGCTCTGGCGCAAGCTGGCAGGCAATAGAAGAGTCGTTGATTTCGGCCTTACGGGCAAGCCAAAAGTGAGCGCGCGCTATCAATCCGATTTTTTCGGCAGCAGCATGACGCTAGTCCTGCCTGGCGGGGTTAAAGAGGTGCAATTACAGGTTCCAGGCGAGCATAACGTGCGAAACGCGCTTGCGGCGGCAGCGGTTGCGGTAGCCATGGGTATCGGCATGGAAGCAATAGTGTCAGGATTAAATGCATTTCACGGCGTGAAGGGACGTATGCAGAAAAAGTACGGCCGGCACGGGGCAACATTGATAGACGATAGTTATAATGCCAACCCCGATTCGGTACGGGCCGCTTTGGCGGTTCTGGCAAAAGCGGCCGGGACAAGGATTCTGGTATTGGGTGACATGGGTGAACTCGGCGGCAGCGCGAGGGATTTCCATGAAAGCATTGGTACAGAGGCAAGAATAGCCGGGATTGATGGATTACTGGCCCTGGGCGAGTTGAGCGTCCATGCCGCAAATAAATTTGGTCCCGGCGGTCGGCATTTTACCAAAATCGAGGAATTACTGGCCGAGGTAGAGAGTCTACTGAAGCCTGGCGTCACGCTGCTGATAAAGGGGTCGCGCTTCATGCAAATGGAGCGCGTGGTCAAGAGTATCGAGTTATGACTCATGACGTATGAGCGATAACTCGTGGTTATGTTGAAATCATGAGCAAGCTGGTCCAATTGGTCTTTCCACGAGTCCCGAACGATATCCTGTTGTGGCGGGTGCGATGCTGCTAGAACTCGCTCAATGGCTTGCGAAGGACATCCGTGCGTTCAACGTGTTTCAGTACATCACATTGCGCACGGTTCTCGCCGCGCTCACCTCGCTTGCGATTTCGTTCATCGTAGGCCCTGCCATGATACGTAAGCTGACCGCTTACAAAATCGGGCAGTCGGTACGCAGCGATGGGCCCCAGACCCATCTTGTCAAAGCGGGCACACCCACGATGGGCGGCGCCCTGATACTCGTATCGATTGCCTTTTCAACGTTACTGTGGGCGGATCTGAGCAATCGCTACGTATGGGTGGTGCTCATCACCACGCTGGGCTTCGGCATCATTGGCTGGATAGATGATTATCGCAAGGTGGTATATCGCAATCCAAAAGGCCTCTCCGCCAGAGCCAAGCTCTTCTGGCAATCGGCAATAGCGATTCTGGTGGCGCTGTATCTTGCGTTAACGGCCGAACTGCCTGCGCAGACGACCATGATCGTCCCATTCTTCAAGCAAGTGGCGATACCACTGGGTGTCACCGGGTTTGTCGCGCTTGCCTATTTCGTCATAGTGGGTACCAGCAATGCGGTGAACCTGACCGATGGTCTTGACGGCCTCGCCATCATGCCGACCGTCATGATCAGCAGCGCCCTGGCCATTTTTGCCTATGTGGCGGGACACGCCGTATTTGCAAAATATCTGGGTATTCCTCATATCCCCCATGCGGGCGAGCTGGCTGTCTTCTGTGGTGCGCTGGCGGGCGCCGGGCTCGCCTTTCTCTGGTTCAACGCCTACCCGGCGGAAGTATTCATGGGGGATGTCGGCGCGCTTGCGCTTGGCGCCGCTCTCGGGATCGTGACCGTGATAGTACGCCAGGAGATCGTGCTGGTCATCATGGGCGGCGTATTCGTGGTGGAAACCTTGTCAGTGATGCTGCAGGTGGCGTCGTTCAAGTTGGTCGGGAAACGTATTTTTCGTATGGCGCCGCTGCATCACCACTACGAATTGAAGGGCTGGAAAGAAAATCAGGTAGTGGTTCGGTTCTGGATTATCACCATGATGCTGGTATTGTTCGGCTTGTCCACCCTGAAATTGAGATGACCCATAAGCTTATGAATTTGCGAAATAAAACGGTGCTGGTGCTTGGGATGGGCGAGACCGGGCTCTCCATGGCCAAGTGGCTGTCGCGCATGGGAGCAAACGTCCGCGTGGCTGACAGCCGTACAGCTCCCCCTTGTATGGAAGATTTAAAACAGGCTCTGCCTCATGCCCTTATGTTCACCGGGGCATTTACCGCTGAGGCGTTTGCCGGTATCGATCTGATTGCTATCAGCCCCGGCGTATCTCAGACGGAGAAGCTTGTGCGGCAGGCAATGAAGGATGGCGTGCCGGTGGTGGGGGACATGGAACTTTTTGCCTTGGCAATCAGGTCGCTCAGTGCTTCAAGGCCAACAATAGTGGCTATTACCGGTTCCAATGGCAAGACAACCGTAACGGCCATGGTAGGGGCAATGGTAAAAAAAGCCGGGTGGGATGTCGAAGTGGCGGGAAACATCGGTCCTGCGGTGCTTGATGCACTGATGCGGCGGGTAGATTCAGAAGGATTGCCGCAAGCCTGGATATTGGAGGTTTCCAGTTTTCAGTTGGAAACCATGCAAAACCTCGGTCCGGATGTGGCTACCGTGCTGAATTTAAGTGAAGACCATCTTGATCGCTACGATGGAATGCGGGAATATGCTGCGGCGAAGGCGAGAATATTCCTGGATACTGCAGTTGGCCAAGGCGATGATGCAGGGACGCAAATATTGAATCGGGATGATTCCATGGTGCGTGAAATGGCGCTGGGGGGCCGCAAGAAGATAACCTTCGGCCTGGATTTACCCGTTAGCGACAGCGATTTCGGCCTGCTGCATGAAGACGGCAATTCGTGGTTGGTGCAGGGGGCCACGCGCTTGATGAAGACCAGTGATCTTGGCGTTCATGGCCTGCACAATGCGGCGAATGCGCTGGCTGCGCTAGCGCTATGCAATGCCGTTGCATTGCCGTTTGAGCCATTACTGCAGGCCTTGCGTGAATTTCGAAGCTTGCCGCATCGAATGGAGAACGTTGGATCCTATGGCGGTATCACTTTCTACGATGACTCGAAGGGTACCAATGTCGGAGCGACGGCGGCAGCGCTGGACGGCATGACGCAAAGCGTCGTTTTGATAGCCGGCGGCGTTGGCAAAGAACAGGATTTTGCACCTTTGGCAAGGCCGATAGCGGAACACGCGCGGGCTGTGGTGCTGATCGGACGGGATGCAGGCAAAATTGCGAGCGCCATAAATCATTGCGGCGTGCCGTTGCATCATGCATCGACAATGGAAGAGGCGGTACAAAAAAGTTTTCTGCTGGCGCAGGAAGGCGATGCGGTATTGATGTCGCCCGCATGTGCCAGCTTCGATATGTTCAAGAATTACGCACATCGCGCCGAGGCATTCATCGCGGCGGTGAGACGGGTGCAGGCCAGGACTCCAGTCATGAATAATCACGTCACCCACTGATGATCTATCGGAGCCATATCGGGAACCAGGAAGCACTACCCCACTTTGATCAGTCCTTGATCTGGTCGGGCATATTACTGCTGAGCCTGGGGCTGGTAATGGTGTATTCCGCCTCGATCTCGATCGCCGAGGCAGGACGGGGCACCGATGGCTACCCCGCCTATTTCCTTGTTCGGCATGGCGTTTATCTGGTGGTGGGTTTGCTGGCGGGTTTAATCGCATTTCAGGTGCCGATGCAGATGTGGCAGAAATATTCCTTCCATCTGTTTCTGTTCGGAGCAGTGTTGCTGCTGCTGGTGCTGGTTCCCGGCATAGGCCGCGAAGTCAATGGCAGCCGGCGGTGGATATCGCTGATGGTCGTGAATTTTCAACCGTCGGAGTTCATGAAATTGTTCATGGTGTTTTATGTCGCCAACTATACCGTTCGCAAGGCAGTTTACCTCGGAAGTTTTCGTAAAGGTTTTCTGCCCATGCTGATCGTGACGCTCGTTGTAGGTGCTCTGCTGCTGCTCGAGCCCGATTTCGGCGCATTCGTCGTGATTACCTCCATCATGATGGCGATATTATTCCTGGGGGGGGTAAACCTGAAGCTGTTCACCGGGTTGATTGGCTTTCTGATGGTTGCGCTGTTGGCGCTCGTCTGGATCGAGCCTTATCGCATGCAGCGTTTCTTTGGATTCATGGACCCATGGGACGATCCCTACGGAAAAGGATATCAGTTGAGCCACGCCCTGATTGCGTTCGGGCGGGGTGAATGGCTGGGTGTCGGTCTGGGCGGCAGCGTCGAGAAGCTTTTTTATCTGCCTGAAGCGCATACCGATTTTTTGCTTGCGGTGATCGCGGAGGAACTTGGTTTTATCGGCGTCATGACGGTAGTGGTGCTGTTTGCGTGGCTGATAACACGCGCCTTCATTATCGGCCGCCAGGCAGCGATGCGGGAGCGGCACTTCCCGGCCCTGGTGGCGCAAGGTATCGGCGTATGGCTGGGCGTGCAGGCATTCATCAACATGGGGGTGAACATGGGTGTGCTGCCGACCAAGGGATTAACGCTGCCGCTGATGAGCTTTGGCGGCACCAGTATTGTCGTCAGTTGCATTACGCTGGCGGTCCTGCTGCGGGTGGACTGGGAAAATCGGCAGTTGATGAAGGGTTATACAGTATGAAAGCGGATGAAAACCTGGATCGTAAACCTGAAGAATTGCCGCATGAGGCCGATGTGGGCTTATGGGCGATTTCCGATAGCGGGAACTGACTTGATCCCTACCATTCTCATTATGGCTGGTGGAACGGGGGGGCATGTGTTTCCGGGGTTGGCGGTCGCGGAGCATATGAAGACCGCGGGATGGCATGTGGTGTGGCTGGGAACCGAAGGTGGAATGGAAACCACGCTGGCGCCGCGGCAAGGGTACCGCCTGGAGACTATCCGTTTTTCGGGTCTTCGCGGGAAGAACGTCCGAACCTGGCTGATGTTACCGCTACGCCTGTTGATCGCATTCTGGCAGAGCGCCAAAGTGATACTCCGGGTGCGCCCGGACGTAGTGCTGGGTATGGGCGGCTATCCGGCCTTTCCCGGCGGCATGATGGCCTCGTTGCTGGACAAGCCACTGCTGATACACGAACAGAATTCCATTCCCGGCCTTGCCAACAGAATATTGGCGAAACTTGCTGACAGAGTGCTGCTGGGTTTTCCGGATGCGATCAAAAAAAGCAAAAAAGTAGCGTTTTTCGGTAATCCTGTTCGTCAAGAAATTGGCCGGCTGGAAGCGCCGGAAAAAAGATATGCCAGGCGCGACGGGCCAATGAAGTTATTGGTCATTGGAGGCAGCCTGGGTGCGCAAGCGCTGAATAGTGTCGTGCCGCAGGCGTTGAAGCGGATTCCTGAAAAGCTGCGCCCGCTGGTAACGCACCAGGCAGGCGCAAGGCATCTGGACGCGCTGAGAAAAAACTATGCCGAGGCGGAAGTGGAAGGCGAGTTGGTCACATTCATTGACGACATGGCGGTCCGCTACGCCGATTGCGACCTGGTGATCTGCCGTGCCGGGGCGCTTACTATCGCTGAATTGAGCGCGGCGGGTGTTGCAAGCATCCTGGTGCCATTTCCTTATGCCGTGGACGACCATCAGACATGCAATGCGAAATTTCTGAGTGACAGGAATGCGGCGGTATTGCTGCCGCAACATGAGTTGACGCCGCAAGGCCTGGCCGAATTATTGATGGGGTTCAGCCGTGGGGAACTTATGGAAATGGCTGTGAAAGCCCGTGAACTGGCGAACCCGGATGCAACCAGATTAGTGGCGGAAGCATGCATGGGGATGATAAAAGCACAAAAATGAAAGTATCGGAAATGAATAAAACCACCGTTCTTCCGTCATGAGGCACAAGGTCAAGCATGTCCATTTTGTAGGCATCGGCGGCTCGGGTATGAGCGGAATCGCTGAGGTGTTGCTTAATCTGGGATATCAGGTCAGCGGCTCGGATTTGTCCGTCAGCGCAACCACGCGGCGCCTGAGAAAACTGGGTGCCGTCGTGCACGTCGGTCATTCGAGAAGCCATATAGCGTCCGCCGATGCGGTGGTGACGTCGACGGCCATAACGGCGGATAACCCGGAAGTTCTCGCCGCGCGAGAAAGTAAGGTACCGGTGGTTCCTCGTGCCATCATGCTGGCGGAACTGCTGAGATTACGCCAGGGGATTGCGATTGCTGGCACCCATGGCAAGACCACTACCACCAGCCTGATTGCCAGCATTTTCGCCGAAGCGGGCATGGATCCGACATTCGTTATTGGCGGCAGGCTGGAAGCGGCAGGGTCCCACGCGAAGCTGGGCCGTGGTGAATTCATCGTTGTCGAAGCCGACGAATCCGATGCCTCATTTCTTTATTTGCAACCTGTGCTGGCGGTGGTGACAAATATAGATGTCGATCACATGGAGACATACAGTCACGATTTCAGCAAGCTCAAGCAGGCGTTCGTGGAATTTATCGAACACCTGCCTTTTTACGGTATGGCGGTATTGTGCGTGGACGATGCAAGCGTGCGTGAAATCATGGCTACCATTACCAAGCCGATTACAACTTACGGTTTATCGGATGACGCACAAGTTCGCGCTGTCGATATTCGCCATAGTGAAGGGCGGATGCATTTTACCGCGCTGGTAGGAACGAACGGCAAGACGCGCAAGCTCAAATGCATGCTTAACCTCCCGGGATTGCATAACGTGCAGAATGCGCTCGCAGCGATCGCGGTATGCAATGAAGTGGGTTTGCCCGACGCCGCCATCATCGGGGCGTTGGCCGGCTTCAGGGGCGTAGACCGGCGTTTTCAACGTTATGGCGAAATCAAACTGGCCGGCAACGGAAACGCGGGGGCGGGAAGCTTTACGCTCGTCGACGACTATGGTCATCATCCGGTGGAGATGGCGGCCACCATCGCGGCTGCGCGCGGCGCGTTTCCCGGTCGCAGGTTGGTGCTGGCGTTTCAGCCGCACCGCTATACGCGCACGCGCGATTTGTTCGAGGATTTCGTCAAAGTGTTATCAACCGTCGATGTGCTGCTGTTGACGGAAGTTTATCCCGCGGGCGAAGCCGCCCTCATAGCGGCGGATAGCAAGTCGCTCGCGCGCGCGTTGAGGGTTCTAGGCAAGGTGGAGCCGATTTTTATCGAGACCGTGGACGAGCTGCCTTCCGCCATACATAGCGTGGTGCAGGACAATGACGTAATACTCGTGATGGGCGCGGGATCGGTGGGCAGGGTGGCGCCTGACCTTGCAAAGGATCAATGGACGGCTGGGCTGGAGGTCGACCTGGCGGTGGAAGGGGAAGGATAAAAATCAGGCCGCTTTTCGTCGCACATGAATATGCGCAGGTTTCACGAATGGATATGTCGGAAATTAATTTGAACCACGGCTCAAGTGCACTTCGCGGCGAGATGCGCGTGAATCAGCCAATGAAAAAATATACTTCATGGCGCACCGGCGGCGTGGCGGAGCGTGTGTACCTGCCGGCAGATCTGGCTGATCTCGCGCAGTTCCTGCGTGGCCTGCCCCAGGATGAGCCAGTGCATGTGATAGGGCTCGGCAGCAATCTTCTGGTGCGTGACGGAGGTTTGCGGGGAACCGTCGTGGTGCTGCATGCCCGTCTTAACGACCTGCGGCTGGAGCAGGGGGATAGGGGTGACGCACTGATTTACGCCGGCGCGGGCGTGGCCTGCGCAAAAGTGGCGCGGTTTGCAGTCAAGCACGACTTGGCCGGGGCAGAGTTTCTAGCGGGTATACCTGGTACCGTTGGTGGCGCGCTGGCAATGAATGCAGGGTGCTACGGCGCCGAAACCTGGGAAATCGTATACAAGGTTCACACGCTGGGCCGTGCCGGGCAATTGCAAGCACGCCTGCCTGGAGACTACGAGATCGGTTATCGGCACGTTGCCTTGAAGCCCGGTACGAGCGATAGGGAACAGGGTGAGCGCAAATCGGCGAATTTCCCGGATGAGGAATGGTTCGCAGGCGGCTGGTTCCGATTGCCGAAAGAGAAAGAGGCAGTGTCGCGGCAAAAGATCAAGGAATTGCTGACAAGACGTATCAATAGCCAGCCTTTGAACCTGCCCAATGCCGGTTCGGTATTCCGCAATCCGCCGGGCGATTGGGCCGCGCGACTGATCGAGTCATGCGGACTGAAAGGTTTTCGTATCGGGGGCGCGATGGTTTCGCCGACACACGCAAACTTTATCGTAAACACCGGCGGCGCCGTAGCGTCGGATATCGAAGCGATGATAAACAGGGTACGTAAAACGGTAAAAGAGCAGACTGGCATCGAGCTGGTGCAAGAAGTACGAATCATCGGGCCTGTGAGCGAACACAGCGGGATTCCCGATTTTGCAACTCATTATTCTGTCGAGGAAGATCAAGATGGTGAGTAACCATGATTTTGGGAAAGTTGCCGTTCTCCTGGGCGGGCGTTCCGCTGAACGCGAGATTTCGCTCCAGAGCGGCAAAGCCGTGCTGGATGCGCTACGGCGTCAAGGTGTTGACGCACATCCGTTCGATCCCTCTGAGCAGCCGATGGAAGCGCTTCTGCAACAGGGGTTCGATCGAGCCCATATTGCCCTGCATGGGCGCTATGGTGAAGACGGTACCGTGCAAGGCGCGTTGGAGCTGATGGGATTGCCTTATACCGGTAGCGGTGTGCTGGCGAGCGCGCTGGCGATGGATAAATGGCGCACGAAATTGCTCTGGCAGGCTGCCGGAATCAGCACGCCCCGCTATGTCGTGCTTAATGAACAAACGGATTTTGACCTGGTTTCCAGGGAGCTCGGGCTACCGCTGATCGTCAAGCCGTCGCGGGAAGGGTCGACCCTCGGCCTGAGCAAGGTGGTCAAGGCAGCGGACCTGCCGGCAGCATTGGCGTTGGCGGCGCAGCACGACACTACCGTGCTGGCGGAGCAATTTATCGAAGGCATGGAGCTTACCATTGCCATCCTCGGAGAGAGGACGCTACCCCTGGTCCGCATCCAGGCAGAAAGTGGCCTATACGATTATGAAGCGAAATATGTCTCCAATACTACCCGGTATTTTTGCCCAAGCGGCTTATCCGCTACTCAGGAGGACGCGATTCAGGCACAGGCATTGCAAGCGCACAAGATCCTGGGTTGCGAGGGATGGGGAAGGGTGGACGCGATTCTGGATGCGTCGCACCAGCTATATTTTCTTGAAACCAATACATCGCCCGGAATGACCACGCACAGCCTTGTCCCCATGGCAGCGAAAGCCGCCGGCATTTCATTTGACGATCTGGTGCTGCGGATACTGGAACTGGCCCATGTGGGATAACCATCAGGCGCTCGCTGCGCTGGCGAACTGGCTGTTTGCGCTGGCTGCGCTGATAGTGGTCTACCTGATCGGCCAGCTGGCGATCAATTCGCCTTTGTTTCCGTTGAAGGAGGTGAGCCTTGGCGGCAGTAGCGGCCGCCTCAAGCACGTGACGCGAGAACAGGTCGATGGGGCGGTCCGCAGCGCTGTTGCGGGAAATTTTTTTACAGTTGATCTGGAAACGACCCGTAAAGCCTTCGTCAAGTTGCCATGGGTGCGGACGGCCAGTGTGCGGCGCATCTGGCCGCAGGGCCTGGAAGTAACGCTGGAGGAACATACGGCCATGGCGCGTTGGAATGGCAGCGCACTGGTCAATTTACAGGGGGAAGTATTCAATGCTGCGTCCGATGAACCATTACCTGAATTTGAAGGCCCGGAGGAAAGCGCAAGCGAAATGGCCAGACAGTACGCAGCGTTTAAAAAAATGCTGCAACCCCTGCAGCAGAACATCGCACGGATGAGCCTTTCCGACCGTCGTGCCTGGCGGATCAGCCTGGAGAATGGAACGCTGCTCGAGCTCGGACGCGAGCAGATGGGCATGCGGCTGGAGCGTTACGTGCAGGTGCACGACCGCAGCCTTGCGCAGTTGAATCAGCAATTGACTTACGTCGACCTGCGTTATCCGAGCGGCTTTGCTGTCCGTTAAGCACATGGCGCGATGGTGAAACAAAATGGATGTGATAGGAATACCGGCAGATTCAGGGTTTGTAAGATAGATGAATAGAAGCAACGAAACGAAAAATCTGATCGTGGGGCTCGATATCGGCACTTCGAAGATCGTGGCTATTGTCGCGGAGGTGAAACCCGAAGGCGGGTATGAAGTCATCGGCATGGGTAGCCATCCTTCACGCGGTCTGAAGAAAGGGGTCGTAGTGAACATCGAGACCACGGTCAACGCGATTCAGCGGGCATTGGAAGAAGCTGAGCTGATGGCCGACTGCAGGATCCGGGAAGTTTATACCGGCATTGCCGGTAGCCATATCAAAAGTTTCAATTCGCATGGGATGGTGGCCATCAAGGATAAGGAAGTGTCGCGACTGGATGTGGAACGTGTGATGGAAACCGCCAAGGCAGTGAATATCCTCAATGACCAGCAAGTTCTCCATGTACTCAATCAGGAGTTCATCATAGATGGCCAGGAGGACGTGCGCGAGCCCATCGGCATGAGCGGTATACGGCTGGAAGTGAGAGTGCATATCGTGACCGGTGCCGTATCCGCGGCACAGAATATCATGAAGTGCGTACGGCGCTGCGGGCTCGAGGTGCGCGACCTCGTGCTGCAGCCGCTGGCCTCGGCCATGGCGGTGCTGTCGGAAGACGAAAAGGATCTGGGCGTCTGCCTGGTGGATATCGGCGGGGGTACAACCGACCTTGCGGTATTCACACATGGCGCCATTCGCCATACCGCGGTGATTCCAATTGCCGGCGACCAGATTACGAATGATATCGCAATGGCGCTTCGCACCCCCACCAAGGATGCCGAAGACATCAAGTGCCGCTATGGTTGCGCCTTGCGCGGTATGGCTGACCCGCACGAAATGGTGGAAGTGGCTGGCGTAGGCGACCGTGGAACACGCCAGCTTTCCAGGCAAACACTGGCGGAAGTCATCGAGCCCCGCGTGGAAGAGCTCTATTCGCTGGTACAGGCCGAACTGCGCCGCAGTGGCTTCGAGGAACTGCTGTCATCCGGGATCGTCATTACCGGCGGCAGCAGCTCCCTTCAAGGTATGGTGGAGCTCGGCGAAGAGATATTCCATATGCCTGTACGGCTCGGCCTTCCGCACTATCACGGCAGTCTGGAAGAAGTGGTGCTTACGCCGCGATGCTCTACAGGCATTGGCTTGATACTGGCCGGCATGGAACAGCTCCAACGACACCAGCACACCCGGCTGCAGGGCAACTCGTTCAAGCGAATTCTGGAAAGGATGAAAAGTTGGTTTCAAGTCAATTTTTGAGGGTCTCCTGTCCGAAGGACCCAAAAATGAGGGAGATCCCTTTTCGACAGCGAAAGGGGCGGCTGGCAGCAGCGTTCAAAAGCGGAAAGACTTAATAACAAATACTGTTCAGTTAATACAATTCCTAAAGGAGAGCATTATGTTTGAAATCATGGATACAGAAACACAGGAAGCCGTCATCAAGGTCATAGGCGTGGGTGGTTGCGGCGGTAACGCGGTGGATCACATGATCCAGAACGGCGTGCAAGGCGTCGAATTCATTTGTGCCAACACCGATGCCCAGGCATTGAAGCGTAATCAGGCGCGTACCCTGCTGCAAATGGGATCAGCGATCACCAAGGGACTGGGTGCCGGCGCAGATCCTGAAATCGGGCGTAACGCAGCGTTGGAAGACCGCGACCGGATCGCCGAACTGATTGAAGGCGCGGACATGCTGTTCATTACCGCCGGAATGGGCGGCGGTACCGGGACCGGCGCGGCGCCGGTAGTGGCGCAAGTGGCCAAGGAAATGGGAATTCTTACCGTGGCAGTGGTTACCAAGCCCTTTTCATTCGAAGGCAGGCGACTCAAAGCGGCCCAGGCGGGAATGGAAGCGTTGACGCAATATGTCGATTCGCTGATCGTAATCCCCAACGATAAGCTGATGCTGGTCCTGGGCGAAGACGTGAGCATGCTCGATGCATTCAAGGCCGCCAACAACGTACTGTATGGCGCCGTTGCCGGCATCGCGGAAGTTATCAATTGCCCGGGCCTTGTCAATGTCGATTTTGCCGACGTAAAAACAGTGATGTCGGAAATGGGCATGGCAATGATGGGTTCGGCATTTGCTTCAGGAGCGGATCGGGCGCGCGCGGCGGCGGAGCAGGCTGTCGCCAGCCCGCTGCTGGAAGATGTGGATCTTTCCGGTGCGCGAGGAGTATTGGTAAACATTACCGCCAGCTCAGCAATGAAGATGCGCGAGGTTCACGAGGTGATGAATACAATCAAGGACTTTACCGCGGAAGACGCCACCGTGATTGTCGGTACGGTCATCGACGAAAATATGGAGGAAAATCTCCGGGTGACCATGGTTGCCACAGGGTTGGGCGGCATCGTCAACCGCATGCAACCCAAGCCGCTAAGCGTGATCCACACGCGCACCGGGACAGACAATACCCTGTCGTCTGACGGTGTGAATTGGAAGGATCTGGATGCCCCGGCCGCGTTACGTACGAATAGACGGCGCGATGCAACCATTGAGGCCATGAAACAATCGGGAGTGGACGTCTTGGATATTCCCGCGTTTCTGAGGAAGCAAGCGGATTAAGCATTGCGTATGAATAAATGAAATACTCGTTCACCGGGATGAGCCTCATGGAGGCCGAGGCCGGTTCTCGATAGCTGTGATCGCCAGCGGGTTTGTGGCCCGATAGGACGGAAGACCGAGCGGTCCTGCGCGTTCCGTGCCGAGTTTGTCATCACTTATCCGCAGATCGTGAATTTATCGCGCAAGGCACGATATCGCCTGATGTGCATGCGTTATAAGAATCTATCCAGGAATCCACCGACGTCGCCAACCATTGCCGCGAGTAGACGATTTTAGATGATATCCGGGTCGTAGCCGTTCTGCTCACCTTCCATTCGCTGTTTTTCCAGCAGTGATTCGACTGCGGTTTTTAGAGGTGATGGCGACAATCCCGAGGCCAATTCACTCAGCTTTTCCATACCGGCCCGGCCTATCCGCATTTTTCTACCGGATAAATCACCCCTGCGAATATTGAGGTAATCTGCTTGCACCGCAAGTCGAATTGCAGTAACCTCATAGCCCATCGCTTGAAACTTTAATAATAACGACGGCAACGTCTGTCTGAGTTTTGCCGCAATTGCACCGTTACCTGCACATATCGTCAGGTTTCCTTCAAAGAATCCGCCTAGCGCGCAGTGTTGAGCCAACTGGTGCGGAACGATTTTCGAGAATGCCTGCTGCATCGCGGTTAACTCGTCCATGTAGCTGAATAATCGCTGATGCTTGGGCGTCAGCCTTAGGGTTCCAAGGTAGAAATTTATCTTGTGGACGGTCATAGCTGAAGAATAATTTAGGGAATGAGATGCATATTATTCTAATTTCCAATAATTTGAAAAAACCGAAAACCTTGACCTTGACCGGTGTGCATCTTGTACTTCTGGCAGGGGGAGGAGTTTTAGCTTCTGTATTGTTTGCGATGGGGTTGAATTATCTTTCTCTTCGGTACGCCGACAAGATCGACAGCCCTTCCCTGAGATCGCTGGTTTCAAGTGTACAGCAGGAGGAACATAAAAAAAACCAGTCGTACTTGCGCGATAGTCTCAATGCCATGGCCGTCAGAATGGGTCAGATGCAGGCACAGCTGTTGCGGCTGGATTCCGTAGGCGCGCGTCTGGCGGAATTATCGGGCATCAAACCTCAGGAATTTCGGTTTAATCAGAATCCCGGTCAGGGAGGCGCCGTATCGACGCTGCCATCCGAGGATATGTCGTTTGCAGAGTTCAACAATAAGATCCAGGAGCTGTCGCTCGCATTGGATGACCGTAGCGACAAGCTTGGCGCATTGGATTCATTGCTGATGCAAGACAGGCTCAAGAAGAAAATGCTCCCATCCGTGATGCCCGTGAACACGAAATGGTATTCCTCCGGTTTCGGCGTGCGTATAGATCCTTTTACGGGAAGACGTATTTTCCATGAAGGGGTTGATTTCTCGGCTGCAACAGGTACACCCATCGTGGCGGCGGCGGGCGGCGTGGTAGTGTATTCCGATTTTCACCCTGAATATGGTAATATGATCGACGTTGACCACGGCAATGATTTCGTCAGTCGTTATGCTCATGCTTCCAAGCGCTTGGTCAGGCTGGGGCAAGTTGTGGTGCGCGGACAGAAGATCGCGGAAGTGGGCAGCACTGGCCGTTCGACCGGTCCTCATCTGCATTTTGAAGTCCGGCACAGGGGCTCGCCGCAAAACCCGTCACGATTCTTGAAGATGCCCGGTTGAGCCGGGTCAATACTCTGCGGGTGGGGGTGAGGCCAAAAACCTCACCCCTTATTTTTTGTACATCGCTTAACAGAATTTTTGGGATTTCATGCTGAACAATCTGCTCAAGAAAGTTTTCGGGAGCCGTAACGATAGGCTGATCAAGCAGTATTTCCAGACCGTGGCGACGATAAACGCACTGGAAACCAGGATTGCGGCGCTTACCGACGCCGAACTGCGTGCAAAGACCGAGGAATTCAGGCAGCGTATTGCCGACGGGACAACCCTTGACGCTCTACTGCCCGAGGTATTCGCTGTAGTACGCGAAACCGGCAAACGGGTGCTCGGGATGCGCCATTTCGACGTTCAATTGATCGGAGGGATGGTCCTGCACAGCGGCAAGATTGCCGAGATGCGAACAGGCGAAGGTAAAACGCTGATGGCGACCCTGCCCGCTTATCTCAATGCATTGGCTGGCAAGGGCGTTCACCTCGTTACCGTGAATGATTATCTTGCCAAACGGGATGCGGAGTGGATGGGGCATCTCTATCAATTCCTCGGCATCAGCGTGGGCGTAATCCTTTCACAGATGGATCACGGTGAAAAGCAGGCCGCCTACGCAGCCGACATAACCTACGGCACCAATAACGAATACGGTTTCGACTACCTGCGCGATAACATGGTGAGCCACCCTACCGAGCGGGTGCAGCGTGTGCTTAATTACGCCATCGTCGACGAAGTCGATTCCATTCTGATTGATGAGGCGCGCACGCCGTTGATTATCTCCGGCCAGGCCGAAGGCAACACCGAAGTATATGTGCGTATGAATGCGTTGATCCCGAAACTGGTTCGCCAGGAAACCGAGAAAAGTGCCGGTGACTTCAGCGTAGACGAAAAAGCCCAGCAGGTGCTGTTGAGCGAGGAAGGTTTCGAGCATGCGGAAAACCTGCTTGCCGGGGCTGGGTTGCTGCCTCCGGGAACCAGCCTCTACGATCCGGCCAACATCAATCTCGTTCATCACCTGTACGCTGGCCTGCGTGCACACGCGTTATTCCATCTTGACCAGCACTACGTGATACAGAATGGCGAGGTGGTCATCGTCGATGAGTTCACCGGACGGCTCATGTCCGGCAGGCGCTGGTCGGAGGGATTGCATCAGGCGGTGGAAGCAAAGGAAGGTGTCCCGATCCAGAAGGAGAACCAGACACTCGCCTCGATCACTTTCCAGAATTATTTCCGCATGTATCAGAGACTGGCCGGCATGACGGGCACGGCCGACACCGAGGCTTTCGAGTTTCAGCAAATTTACGGGCTCGAAACCGTCATCATTCCAACCCATCGCCCGATGATCCGTAATGACCGGATGGATCAGGTATTCCGCACCATGGGAGAAAAGAACCGCGCCATCATCGAAGATATCAGGGATTGTCATCAGAGGGGGCAGCCTGTTCTCGTCGGAACGACCTCTATTGAAAATAATGAGGAGCTGTCCGGGTTATTGACCCGCGAGAAGTTGCCGCACCAGGTATTGAATGCGAAGCAGCATGCCAGAGAAGCGGAGATCGTCATCCAGGCCGGACGTCCCGAAATGATCACGATCGCCACGAATATGGCGGGTCGCGGAACCGATATTGTACTGGGCGGCAACCCGGAGCCTGAACTCGAGCGTGTTCGTGCCGACGAGAGCATGAGCGAACCGGAAAAGCTCCAGCGAATCGGGGAGTTGCAGCAGCAATGGCAACTTCTTCACGATGAGGTGCTGAAAAAAGGCGGATTACATATTATCGGCACCGAGCGACATGAATCCCGCCGCGTGGATAATCAACTGCGCGGTCGTTCAGGTCGCCAGGGCGACGCGGGTTCCAGCCGTTTTTATCTTTCGCTGGAAGATCCACTGCTGCGTATCTTTGCATCCGATCGCGTAGCAAGCATCATGCAGCGGCTCAACATGCCGGAGGGTGAGGCCATTGAGCATCCCTGGGTCACTCGCGCGATTGAAAACGCCCAGCGCAAGGTGGAAGCCCGTAATTTCGACATACGGAAGCAGTTGCTGGAATACGACGATGTCGCCAACGATCAGCGCAAGGTAATCTACGAGCAACGGAGTGAGCTTCTGGAGTCGCAAGACATTTCGGAAACGATTACCGCAATGCGCGACGACGTGTTGCGCGGTCTTGTCGCTCTTTATATTCCAGCGCAAAGTGTAGAGGAGGAATGGGACATTCCGGGGCTGGAGAAGGCATTGGCCGCCGAGTATCAATTGGCATTGCCATTACAGGAGTGGCTGGAGAAGGAACCCGACCTGCATGACGAGAATATGCATCAGCGGATCAGCGCAGCAGCGCAAGAATACTATTCAGGAAAGGTCGATCAGGTTAGCGCGAATGTCATGCATCAGTACGAGCGTGCCGTCATGCTACAAAGTCTCGATGTACACTGGCGGGAGCATCTCTCGGCGCTGGATCATCTGCGTCAGGGTATCCATCTTCGAGGATATGCCCAGAAAAACCCCAAACAGGAGTATAAGCGAGAGGCTTTTGAACTGTTCACTTCCATGCTGGAAGGCATCAAGGCGGAAGTTACCAAAACGCTGATGACCGTGCAGATAAGAAGCGAGCAGCAGGTGGAAGCCGTGGCGGAAACACAACGCTCGCCCATAAACGTGCAGTATCACCATGCGCCTTTCGAAGAAGCGCTGGGTGAAGAGGAATCTTTCGAAGGTGGCGAATCAAACCGCGACGCTGAGGATCACCCGGAGAAGCATCAACCGTTCGTGCGCCAAGGGGAGAAGATTGGGCGCAATGATCCATGTCCTTGTGGATCAGGGAAAAAGTATAAACAATGCCACGGCAAGCTCAGTTAACGGGCATTCAATACGGATATAGCCTTAAATCAACCTCAGGCACGTGGCGCCTGAGGCGAGTAGCATAGAGGCCGTGGTACTCCAGACCCCCGGCTGTAATTTGCGAGCAGGGGGTTGTTCCGGAACAGCGCTTGTTATTTTACGCGTTTCTGAAAATATTCGTCGTAGCGGAAAATGTAGTCCTTATCTGTCAGCGGCAGATGGCATGCGCGGCAGGTTGCCGTGTTGTCCGGCGCTTTCGTTGTTGCATCAGCCATGTACATGGAATATACCCAATCTCCGTTTCTGAGTTCCGGAGGCGTCACGCTTTCACCCCAGCCCGCACCCTTGCCCATTACGCCGATTTTCGACAACTCACCCTTGACAAATTTACCATCGGCGCCCTTTAGAGGGGTACCGTCAGCAGCTTCCCTGACCTTGTAAATCTCCATCACGGAAATGGTCCCGTTAGGAAATTCATCGCCCATTTTGGTGCTATGTCCGGTGGGGTTGATATAGATTTCGCGGACTTGCTTGACGTCGGCTCGCTGCACATCAGATAAAAATTTCGGCCAGCTCTTATAGTCCGCGGGTACGGGCAACTCGCTATCCGAGTATTTTTGAACCTGAGGCGATGGCGGCACCTGCGCACAACCTACAAACACCATAGCCAGCACCATAGCCGCAACGGCCCCCCATGTAACATGTTTCATCTTTTTTTCTCCTATTGTCGAGCGACGCCAAGAATTCGCATAAGCTGTTTTTATGGGCTGTCCGCCGGTCCGGTTGATATAGTAGCTTGTCGGATTTAAAGGAAATCCGCTGAAAAAGCGGCCGGTCGCTTCATATTTCGCCGCTTTTTCGCTGCGATTCTTCAAGCCGACAGGCTGCTAGCTGAAGGGCTGCAAAATCGAATTTAATACAGGCCCCCCATCCGTGATTACAAGTCGTATTAAAGGCTTATCAACGGATAGAAGAGTATGAGTAACCTGCCCGAGTTCTATACTAGCGTTGGAGAGACGTTGTTGCAAGAATAATCGGCTGATCGAAATGGATCGCAAAACCGGTGGGACGCTCGAAACGACAGGAGTCATTCAGCGGATAACGATATCCGGAAATGCTCGGTCCCTCGGCCAATTCCTTCAAACTTGTCCTGCCGCACCCAATTTCCCGGGAGCTGAAAGATTGCTGAATGCTTACGCGCGGCCGAGCCTTTCCGGCATATTTTTCACGCAGGCGCCATTCCGTGGTGGCGCAACAGGGCATCTATTTTTGGCTCGCGACCCCGAAATGCGATAAATGATTCCAGCGCAGTGCGGCTTCCACCCACTGCGAGAATTTCATTCCAGAAGCGGGCGCCGGCTTCCGGATTGACTACAACCCCGGCAGGATTTTCTTCAAAAAGACTGTAGGCGTCGGCAGACAACACTTCCGCCCACTTGTAGCTGTAATAGCCGGCAGAGTAGCCTCCGCCAAAAATATGTGAAAAGCTGTTGGGAAACCGATTGAATTCAGGGGGAATAATTACCGCAACCTGTTCACGGATCTCATCGAGTAGTTGCTGTGCCGTTTTTTCTCCACCGGGGCTGAAATCGGCATGAAGGTGCATATCGAATAGCGCGAATTCTATCTGGCGAAGCATTTGCAAGCCGCTCTGGAAATTCTTCGCCGCCAGCATCTTTTCGAATAAATCACGCGGAATAGATTGATTGCTACCCTCGCGCTCCGCCGACATGGCGTTGGCAAAGCCATCCGGGGCGGGAGACGGAGCATGGCGCGTTTCCTGTAAGCTGTCGCTTTGCGGTAATGTGTCTACGCGCCTGGTCATGTCACGCAGGACTTCCCATTCCCAGCAGAAATTTTCCATGAACTGGCTGGGTAGTTCCACTGCATCCCATTCTACGCCGTGGATACCCGACACGCCCAGGTCTTCCACCTGGGTAAGCAAATGGTGCAGACCATGACCGAATTCATGAAATAGCGTGATCACCTCGTCATGGGTGAACAAGGCAGGACGCGCTTGGCCGTCAAGATGAACAGGTGCGGAGAAGTTACAGTTAAGGTATGCAACCGGTACCTGAATGCTTTCTTCCCCCTGTACTTCACCGCCGCCGATACGGCGGCGGCTTATGGCGTCATCCATCCATCCTCCGCCCCGTTTGCCTGGACGCGCGTAGAGGTCAAGATAAAACCGGCCGATCAGATTTCCCTGAATGCCCGTGATATTGAAAAGCTTTACATCGGTGTGCCAGAGCTGAATGTCGGCAGCCTCTGCCCGGGCAATGGTAATGCCATAAAGATTCTCTACTACCCTGAACATGCCCGGCAGCACGCTGGTTTCAGGAAAGTACTGCTTCACTTCTTGCTCCGAGAATGCATAGCGGTCGAGGCGCAGCTTTTCGCTTACATAAGCCAGATCCCATGATTCGACATTTTCCAATCCCATTTTTTCGGCGGCAAATTGACGTAATTCTTTGAGATCGCGCTCCGCATAAGGCCTTGCCTTGGCGGCGAGTTCACCCAAAAAATCCAGCACCTGTTTTGGGGTCGAGGCCATTTTGGTCGCAAGCGAGACTTCGGCGTAGCAATCAAATCCCAGCAGTTGCGCCTCTTCCTTGCGCAGTTCGAGTGTTTTCGCGATAAGCGGCGTGTTATCCAGATCGACAGCGTTTCCGGTTTGCGGAGCCGGTGACTTGATCTCGCTGGCGCGCGTGGAGTATGCGCGATACATTGTTTCGCGCAGTGCCCGGTTGTCGGCATACTGCATGATGGGCATGTATGATGGGGCGTGCAGCGTAAATTTCCAACCTGGGGTATTATCCTTTTCCGCGATTTCCCGCGCTGCCTGCACTGCATCATCGGGAATGCCGGAAAGCTCATCCGCGTTCTGTATATGCAATACAAAATTATTGGTGGAATCCAGCAGGTTATCATTGAATCTGGAACCCAGCGCCGACAGCTCTTCCTGAATCTGGAGAAACCGCTTTTTCTTCTCGGGCGGTAGCTCCGCCCCACCCAGGCGGAAATCCCGCAAGTCATTTTCGATTATCTTCTTTCGAGCTTGATTCAGGCCTTCGAACGCCTGGCTGTTGCGGAGTTGTTTGAATTTTTCGAAGAGGGCGGGGTCTTGTGCCAACTCCGCATAATATTGCGTGATCAATGGCAGGTTGGCGTTGTATGTCTCACGCAACGCCGGGGTATTCGCCACCGCATTCAAGTGTGACACCTGCCCCCATGCTCGAGACAGGCGTTCATTGGCGTCTGTTATCGGTTGCACGAAATTCTGCCAGGTCGGCATGGCGTCATCATCACGTATCCGATCGATAGTGCTGCGGCCATCGGCCAGTAATTGTTTCAGCGCCGGGGTGATGTGTTCGATTCGAATATCCGCAAAGCGCGGCAGTCCGGAAAAATCAAGCAGAGGATTCATCATATTGTCGAGAGTAGTCAGTTCAGTTGCGGGGGTACGAAAATGACAGCGCATGGTTGTGGCGCAACTTCAAAACCTCAACCTTCGTGTACGATGTTACCGTTGATCAGAGTGTATTTTACTCTGCCTGGCAGTTCCATACCGAGAAACGGGGTATTCTTGCCCTGGCTTTTCAGTGCGGCGGCTTCCACTTTCCAGTATTGTTCGGGATCGAAAATGCACAAATCGGCGGTAGCGCCAGGAGACAGGCAGCCGGCTTCCACCCCCAGTATACGAGCGGGTTCCACAGTGATTTTCGCTAATACCCGGGCCAGCGGAACTCTTTTTTCAGCCCCCCATTTCAAGGTCAGCGGCAACAGCAGTTCCATGCCTGTGGCGCCGGCTTCGGCCTCGGCGAAAGGTAATAATTTGTGATCTTCATCCACCGGCGCGTGATCCGAACATATCGCATCTATCGTGCCGTCGAGAAGCCCGGCCCGTAGCGCGTCACGATCTCCCAACGCCCGTAGAGGTGGAATGAGATGGCAATTGGAATTGAAGAAGCCGATATCCATTTCGGAAAGATGGATATGGTTGGCAGATACATCGCAGGTAATGGGCAGGCCTTGCTGCCGGGCCGCACGAATCATGGCGACGCCTTCCGCGCTGGAGATACGGCATAGATGAACCCTGGCGCCCGTTTCCCTCGTCATCAGGATAATATTCGCCAACGCTACGGTTTCCGCGCAAACAGGAACCGGAGGCAAGCCCAATCGCGTCGACACTTCACCGTCATGCGCCACGCCACCGTCGGCAAGATTCATATCCTGGGGGCGAAGCCAAACCACGAAGCCGAAGGTGGAAGCATATTGCATTGCTTGCATCATCACACGTATGTTCGGAAGCGGCATATTCGACTGGCCAAAAGCGATACACCCAGCATCACGTAATTCAGCCATTTCCGTCAGCCGTTCACCTTTCAAGCCCTGAGTAAGTGCGCCGACCGGATAAACATGGGCCTGATTGAGACTCCTGGCACGGTGCTTCAGCATTTCCACCAGCCCTGGCTCATCCAGTACGGGATCCGTATCGGGAGGGCATGCCAGGCTGGTGATACCGCCGGCTACCGCCGCAGCCATTTCGGATTCGAGGGTGGCTTTATATTCAAAACCCGGTTCGCGCAACCGCGCCGATAAATCCACCAGGCCCGGGCACACTATCATGTTCGTTGCATCTATTTCCCGATTGGCATGAAAACCAGGCGGGCTTTCGCCCAGGCCGACGATTTTTCCTGCCGCAATGAATACATCCATGATGGCGTCGGTCCCGCTCTTCGGGTCTATGAAACGGCCGCTCCTGATAATCTTTTTCATCTCTTTCAATTGCCTGCCAAAATCGACATTACCGCCATCCGTACCGCAATGCCGAATGTCACTTGCGGCAGAATTACCGATTGCTTGCCGTCGGCAACCGCGGAATCGATTTCAACGCCCCGATTCATCGGGCCGGGGTGTAAAACAATAGCGTCTCGCTTGGCCAGCGCCAGTCTCTCCTGCGTGAGTCCATAATACTTGAAGTATTCCTCGGTACTGGGGAGACGTGCGCTTAACATGCGCTCGCTTTGCAGACGCAGCATCATCAGCACATCCACATCTTTTAGCCCATGCGCCATCTCGTGATAGACATGTACGCCGAGACGTTCGACCTTGGAAGGGAGCAGTGTTTTTGGTGCAATGACCCGCACTTCCGGCACACCGAGTGTCGTAAGCGCATGAATCTGGGAGCGTGCCACGCGCGAGTGCAAAATATCGCCGACTATTGCTACTCGAAGATTACGAAAGTCGGGTTTGTAATGGCGAATGGTGAATACATCGAGCAACCCCTGTGTAGGATGCGCATGACGGCCATCCCCGGCATTGATGACATGAATCTCGGGCCGGACATGGCGGGCGATCAAGTGCGCGGCTCCGCTTTGCGAGTGCCGCACCACGAACATGTCGGCATGCATCGCGGAGAGATTATTTACCGTATCCAGCAGCGTTTCGCCTTTGGATTGCGAGGAAACGGCAATGTTGAGATTGACCACGTCGGCAGACAAGCGTTTTGCCGCGATTTCAAAGGTTGTGCGAGTGCGTGTACTGGGTTCGAAGAATAAATTGAATATGGATTTACCGCGTAGCAAGGGCACCTTCTTGACATCGCGCTCCGTAACCCCGACGAAAGACTCGGCGGTATCGAGGATATTCAACAGAATAGCGGCGGACAGTCCCTCGGTGGTAAGCAGGTGTTGCAATTCGCCGTTCTTGTTCAGTTGCGGATTATTCACGGATTATTCATTATCCCGGCGTTTGTCATACAGGCTCAGGCTCAATGTTCCGTTGTCGGCTTTTTCGAGCGCGAGCATTTTATCCGAGGGCAAGTCGAGCACTGCTCCAACATATTGGGCGGCGATGGGGAGTTCCCTGCCGCCCCGGTCTACCAATGCAGCGAGGCGGACGCTTGCCGGTCTGCCATAATCGAATAATTCATTGATAGCGGCACGTATGGTGCGTCCGGTATAAAGCACGTCATCTATCAAAATTATGTGGCTGCCTTCCACCTCGAATGGGATGTCCGAGGGTTTGACCTGAGGATGCAGGCCAATCTGACCAAAGTCGTCCCGGTAGAACGAAACATCCAGCGCACCTAAGGGAAGCGAAAGCTTCAAATCTTGGTGCAGCCGTTGCGACAGCCATACCCCCCCGGTGTGGATTCCGACGAGCGCGGTGCTCGTTTCGACATCAGGCCGTATCCTTCCGGTTAGCTCGGCCAGCAATTGTTCTGCATCAGGTAGTTGCATTTCGTCCATCAAAATAAGTTTGCAATATCAGTTGAGCCGCTACCTGATCCAATAGCGGTTTTTGCTTCTTTTTATTAATGCCGGCTTCCTGCAGTGCCGCGCCGGCTTCAATTGAAGTATAACGCTCATCCACCAGTACTGTCTTGATGCCGAAACGACCTTCAAGACGCCGCGCAAAGCGCCGGCTCCGCCGGGTCAATTCATGTTCCGTACCATCTGCATGAGTAGGCAAACCCACTGCCAGCAGCGCTGGATGCCACTCATCAATCAGCTGAGCGATGCTTTCGAAGCATTCCGCTGCATTCTTGTTGCTCACTGTGGCAAGCGGATGCGCTAAAGCCAACTCCAGGTTCCCCACCGCCACGCCGATGCGCCTTTCGCCAAAATCGAAAGCCAAAACCGTCCCGGCAAGATGGGTTTCAATATTCATGATCGGGAGTCACTGGACAAGCCCGCATGCCACCGTGGAGGGTTGCCGGTGAATAGAATGCGGCTATTAAGAATGCCCCACTTCATCCGACAGGCTTGACAGATCGACTCCAAGCAGACGCATTGCTGCCGTCAAACGATCCTCAGCCGGCAATTCGAAAATGATATTGGGTGACGCGGGCACGGTGAGCCATGTATTCTGCGATAATTCATGCTCTATCTGGCCCGGAGCCCATCCCGAATAACCCAATGCAACGAGTAATTCTTTTGGGCTTTCTCCGCTTGCTATCGCTCGCAAAATATCGAGCGAAGTAGTCAGCCCGACCTTATCATGTACTACCATGGTGGATTGCCAGTCACCGACAGGCTGATGCAGTACGAAGCCGCGATCCAGTTGTATCGGTCCGCCAAACATGATTGGCAACGCGCTTACCGCCTGGTCATCGGAAGAAATATCCAATTGATCCAGCAGGTCCTTGAGAGTAAGGTCGATGGGCCGGTTAACCACCAGACCCAAGGCACCCTGATCACTATGTTCGCAGATATACGTTAGCGTCTTGGAAAAGAAGGGGTCTGCCAGGGCGGGCATGGCGATCAGAAAATGATGGGTCAAGTTGACGCTTTGCATGGATAGGCTGATTGCATCCCGCTATGAGATATCTCTAGAGTTTGAATTTGCCGGCACCTGATCCATGGACTGCCGGCTTTCCCGTTTAGTTGCAGCCAGGGTCATTTTTCACGAGCATTCGGGTAACAATATAATTTATTACCCGCCGGCATTTCGCGCCTGTGCCTGCAAAACGACTTTGCTATCATTGTAGAACGAATCCGTTTTCAGTAGTACGTTTTGAAGAAATCGAAGCTGCTCCGACTCGGCGAACCCGCCCCATCAGTAGTACCCGCTACTTCCCCGACAATTGTCGTTCAATCAGGGAATGCAAGCCCGGAGATTCCGGTTTGGCGCATGATATGGATAATGGGAGTTTTGAGTGATATGAGGGGTAAAAAGCCGGAATTTTTTTACGACATATGCCATTGAACTGGAGAGCAGCGGTCAGTTCCGGCATTGTCGCGGGCGTGGTTGCCACGGGAGCCCAGATTTTCCTGTGGCGGGTGTTCACGGACGCGTTGCCGCACATCTTTTATAGAGATGCACGCTTTACCGCGGCTATCCTCCTGGGGCAAAGCGTTCTACCGCCACCGGCCACGTTCGACTGGAAAGTGATAATAATCGCGACCGTTATTCACTTCGTGATTTCCATTGTGTACAGCCTGATTCTGGCCCGCGTGCTTTCTCGTATCGGAACGGTGTTTTCCCTGCTAGCGGGTTCCCTCTACGGGTTGCTGATATATACAGTAAACATGTATGGCGCAACGGCCTTTTTTCCCTGGTTTTCAGAAGCGCGCGACTGGATCACAGTGGTGACGCACATCGTGTTTGGAATTTCTCTGGCTGGCACGTACAAAGTCTTGTCGAGAACTCACTTCCCATAACGCAAGAGTTTGGAAACAAGCGTGTGAAAAGTTTTTTTTGGGTCTGGTACCTGACCGTCCCTCTCCGCTGCGGTACATTTCTCGTCCGTTACCTCAGTCCGGCAAAACTGGTAGTAGTTATCCCAATCCCTGTTATAGGCCGGTATGTCCTCCTGGCGGATATTGGGCTTGAAGTCATCGATAATGTCCTGCATTACCGGCAATCTGGCGCAAAGATAGGTATCTATGCTTCTAGGCCAGTTGACAGGCTCGGGATACAGGCCGGAAAGCGTATGAAGAATAGCTGAACGAAATTCCTCGGCGGCCTCATTCCGGCGTTTGCGATAATATAATTCATAAATCCCCGCAACAACGGTCGCGGCGGCGAGCAGAACCAGGGGCCACATGGGTACTTGATTGAAGTATGCCGCTATCTGGTCATACGGTGCGATAGTGTCGTTACCTTCATTCATATATTCTTTCCGGTTGTCTTGTCCTGCTACAAAAATATTCGAGCGGGCATAACGGCTTGCCCATTTGTTTCCTGTTTCTTCCAATTCAAGGCGCCTTGATATTACCCCTGCCTCTTATGCTGCGCTGATGATAAATTCAATAAACTGAGCCGCAACAGGATTTCAATCCTGCTTGGAGGGTATTACCTGAAGATTATAAGCTTTGGGACGTCGTGGTCAATTGCCCGTCATGAATTCAGCTATTTCGAATAATCGACATCCGCCCTTTACGGGTAGCTCCGTTGCCGAGCGGGGATGCCTCTCATCCACTATCGTACAGGTTAGCATTTGCATAAGAATACAAAATAATTTTACAGCCACCAATACACCAATACCTGGTTATCGAGTATCGGTCATGCGCAAGGTTAACATTTACCGCGGCGCTATTTGCAAGATGGGGGACGATGTTGAGGTAGTACGTTCCCTGCGGTAAGACCAGGTACGCCGGCAGCGGGGTGAGCGTTGTCGTTGCAAATCCACTTTACGCCATCGGTTGTCGCCAAAACCAGCGTTCTGCCAGTGCCGTCCTTCAAGAGCTCCGGACTTACTCCATTATTCTTGAATGTTGCCGTTACCTGAAAGCCGGAAGCCAGGGTCGCAGGTGTCAGGCTTGCGACATACTTTCCAGCCTGTGTTTTCACAAGGGTATCAAACTCCGCTTTTGTGGGCCATCCGCCGTTATCTGAATGAAACGCGGAGACAGGCGTTTTTACACTATCCAGAAGATCAACCGCTTCGTCAACTTGAGTCCGAGCCTGGGAATCCTGATAAAGCAGATATGCAGGCGGAATCGCAACGGTTACTAGAATACCGATAATCGCGAACACCATCATCAATTCAATCAAGGTCAAACCCTTCTTGTCCAGCGCCATCCTGATAAAGCTCCTTTGGTTAGAACTCATGCCATATCCAGTACTTTTCACTCCAGTTGTCATTTAATAAGTAGCACTGGTATTGTTGATAGCTGAATAACCTTGCTGGCTACCGAACCCAGCAAGATCCCCTTGACCGCCCCCAGCCCTCGCGGCCCGATGATTATTTGATTGCAGTTTAATTCCTTTGCATAACGCAGGATCATGTCCGGCGGAGTTCCTACCGTGATATGAAGCTGGTAGCCGATGCCCGCCTGATCCAGCAATTCACGTGCTGTCCGAAGTTCTTTCATCCCTTCTTCCTGCTGATACAGTTCAATACTCTCTTTGTCTATAAACAGAGGTACATTCCCGCGCTGGGGGAATTGCACGTTCAGCAAATGGACTTCCGGTTTTTCCTTGTACCAATCGATAAGGGTGATGAATTCCGCAATCGCTCTATCGGAAGCGTCCGAGCCGTCCACCGGCAACAAGAATTTCAGCATATGTTCTCCCCACCAAAACGGCAGCTATAACGGTTTGTTCACATCATCCACCAGATCCACACCGGCCACACTTTTTGCCTGCGCCCGCGCAGCAAGCCACTTGCCGGTTACCACAACCAGCAGTGCGCCACAGGCAGGGGCAAGCCAGTGCAGATAAGCCGCGTTCGTATTGACCCATTCCTTGCTGACCGCGTCGGTAACGCCCATATCTCCCGCGATCCAGCCCAGCAAGCCGGCACCAATGGCGATGGTGACAGGAAAGCGGTCCATCAGCTTCATCACCAGCTTGCTACCCAGAACGATGATGGGCACGCTCACCACCAGCCCGAAAACGACCAGCTCGATACTGTCCTTGGCTGCGCCTGCAATCGCAATGACGTTATCGAGGCTCATCACCGCGTCGGCGATAATGATAGTCCTGATCGCCCCCAATAGCGTTGTGCTGGCATCAACTTTATGCCCATTACCATGTGGCTCGGGCTGAAGCAGCTTGGTGCCGATCCATAATAGCAACAGCGCGGCTAAAATCTTCAGGAATGGAACAGCCAGCAAATTAAGGGCGAAGAAAACCAGCAATACTCGCAGCGCGATTGCGCCGAATACTCCCCAGAAAATCCCGAGATTTCGCTGCTTCTCCGGCAACCTTCGGCATGCAAGCGCGATGACGACTGCGTTATCACCGCCCAGGACGATATCGATGGCGATGATTTGGAGTACCGCGACCCAGAATTGCGGACTGGCGAAGTCCATAAGTAAATCTCTGAAAATTAGGTGGCTACATAAAACTTAGGCAAGAAGATATATAGTCCTCCTTGAATGGGCCGTTCTCGCAATTATACCAGCGTCTCGCTCACTCGCCCTCTGCGTGAATGAATTGAAGAATTTCCGATCTGCGCGGCGTGGTGTCTTGGTATCCCAGTTCAATCAATGCACGGCAGAAGGGTTCTTCAAACAGAACATAGCTCAGCAGCGCAGAGCCGTCTCGTCGCATTGCGCCGATGTTGCGAAAAAAAAGCCGTACGGTACGTGGTAGGGCGTGCGCGTGCTGTTCGGCGATTTTATTGATTTCCACGCTGGGAGAAATTACCATCGATTTGATCTGGCGTAGCGGCAAGCCGTTATTTTTCAAATTCTCATCCGGGATCATCCCGATAATATTGTTGATGCGTTGCAGGCGCTCCAGGTCGACGTAAAGACTGTCGAGAAAAAGGCTGCCCATAATATGGCCTCCTACCTGCGCCAACGTAGGGTAGCTGTCGACTCTGGCGCGCTCAGGTTGAGCTTCGACCGTCGCGCGTACGCCTATTACGAGCACCCGTTCCGCGCCCAGATGCAGCGCGGGACTGATGGGTGCGAGCTGGCGCATGGACCCATCGCCGAAATATTCGCGATTGAGCCTCATTGCCGGAAAAAGAATAGGGATAGCGGAGGACGCCATCAGATGCTCAACCCCGATACGCGCCGATATGCCGATGCGGCGTTCCCGTTTCCAGGGTGCTATGCCGTCAACGCCCTCATAGAACGTAACCGACTGGCCCGAAGTATAGCCCCAGGCGGTGATGCCCAGCGCATGCAAAGCGCCTGCTTCGATGCTTCTCTGAATGCCATGAAGCGGCAAGCTGTGTTCCAGTAGTTGAGCCAGTGGCGAATTGTCCAGCAGGGAAACTACGCTGCGTTTTCTTAAGCGGCCAATCAGTAGCGAAGCCAACCAGCGCGCCGCGTTTCCATATACGCCGACGGGATCGGAACGATAAGCCTGGCTGACATGCGCATTTTCCCACACCGTCGACAGATCGCGCACCCCGTCGTGAAAATTCCGGGCCGAAACTGCAAGACTTGCGGCATTGAATGCCCCGGCGGAAGTACCGCAAATCACAGGAAAGGGATTGCGCGTCTTCTTCGGCAACATTTCGGCGATGGCCCGCAATACGCCCACCTGGTAGGCGGCGCGCGCGCCGCCGCCAGTCAGCACAAGGCCGACCTTAGGCGGCGCCGACGGTGGCCGTATTGAACTCATTCACCCGCAGCCTGCTCCTGTTTATGACGCTTCATGCAAGATCGCCGCGAGCAAAAATTTTTCTGATATTCGACAGCCTGCAGCAGCACATAACTTCCGGAATCCCGGACAATTCACGGTATATGGATTGTAGATCCACGCCGACGATGCCCCGACCCGTGGCCGCTCTGGAAAATTCGGGAGGAGTAATTTTAATTCCGCCTACCTGTCCCTATCATATTCTCCGGCCTTACCCAGCCATCAAATTGCTCGGCTGTAACGTACCCCGAGGCAATCGCCGCTTTTCTCAGCGGCGTGTCTTCGCGATGCGCTTTCTTGGCGATTTCCGCTGCGACATCATAGCCGATATAGGGCGTGAGCGCTGTCACAAGCATCAACGAATTATGCACCAACTCATCGATACGTTCGATATTGGCTGTCATCCCTGTCGCGCAATGGTCGTTGAAACTCACTATGCCATCCGCAAGCAGGCGAATGCTTTGCAGAAAGTTATGGATGATAAGCGGCTTCATGACGTTTAGCTCAAAATTCCCCATGGACCCACCAAAATTAATCGCTACGTCGTTACCCATTACTTGGCAACAAATCATGAGCATCGCTTCCGATTGAGTAGGATTGACCTTTCCCGGCATAATGGAACTGCCCGGCTCATTTTCAGGGATTTTTAATTCCCCGATACCACAGCGGGGGCCGGAAGCGAGCCAACGGATATCATTAGCGATCTTCATCAATGATGCGGCCAGCGTCTTCAGTGCGCCATGGGCATGAACCAGCGCATCATTAGCAGCGAGCGCCTCAAACTTATTGGGCGCGGTGACAAACGGCAGATTCGTCAGTCTTGCCAATTCCGCTGCTATGCGGCCGGCAAATTCAGGATGGGTGTTCAGACCTGTTCCCACCGCGGTCCCACCCAAGGCCAGTTCATGCAAATGGGGAAGCGATGCGTTTACATGCGCCAGTCCGTGATCCAGTTGCGAAACATAACCCGAGAACTCCTGCCCCAATGTCAGGGGCGTCGCATCCTGCAGATGAGTGCGGCCGATTTTGACGATACCGGAAAATTCCTCCGCCTTGGCAGCCAAAGTCTGCCTCAGCGCAACGATGGCGGGTATCAATCGTTGATCGATAGAGCGTACCGCCGCCACATGCATCGCTGAAGGAAACACGTCGTTGGACGATTGCCCCTTGTTCACGTCGTCGTTGGGATGGATCTTGCATTCGGCCCCGCGCCCGCCCCCGAGCAACTCGGAAGCGCGGTTCGCCAGTACCTCATTCATGTTCATGTTGGTCTGGGTACCGGAGCCTGTCTGCCATACTACAAGGGGAAATTCCGCATCATGGCGACCTGAAACCACCTCATCGGCAGCCTGTGTAATGGCAGCAGCGACATCGGCATCCAGCAGACCTAAATCGCGGTTGACGCTGGCTGCTGCACGTTTTACCAGCGCGAGCGCGTGAAGCAGTGCGAAAGGGATGCGTTCGAAGGAGATTCTGAAGTTCTGCAGCGAACGCTGCGTCTGCGCGCCCCACAGCGCGCTGGCAGGCACTTGCATCACGCCCATGCTGTCGCGTTCTTCGCGGTAACTCATGCAGACCTTCGGCTAGATAAACAGGTGAGGCAGTTCTGAACACATGGCCAGAACGGAAGCCGAATTTAGTGGCTGATTCGGTGCCAGAGGATAAAGCGCGGTGCCGGGAAGTCGCACGACAAGCGGTCGAGATTGGTTTTCAGGCCTCTTTCCAAGGTTTACCATCACGAGCGCCCAGGCTGGCCGAATCGATAGATTTGTTTCCGGATTTTCGGCCAACTCATGCCGAGCCAGCGATCAATCTCCAAAATCAAAACCGCGCAGGTCAATTTTCAAGACGGAATGAAGCTTCACCAGGCTGGCCGGTTTCAGGATCGATCCAGTCGGATATTCCAATCTCTTCCTCCGCCTGCTCCAGGGTTTCCCCAGGCTCATAATCGGATTCCGCATTGTATTCCATATCCTGCGTAGCTTCGAGCAGCGTTGGAAAGGGACCAAAAATCCTGCCGCTCTCCTGCTCATCATGCCAATAAAAACCATCGGGACGTTCGACAATACGCTTGGTGTCGTAATCGCGTGACGCTGGTGGAATTTTATAATCCATGACTACCTCCACTAGGATTTACAGGTTGAACTGGCTTTAATGTTAACCTCGTCCGCAAAATTTTACCAGCGTAAATAATCAGTGCAGAGAAAAGATAATGATTATTGACGGGTCGGTTGCGCGGTGGCACATATGGGAATAGGAAGTCGGGAGCTACTTTCGATCGACAGAAAGCAATCGATTTTCGGTATTGCAATGTGTGAACTACTAAAAAGAGAAGGCAGTGTTTATATCCATGACTGCCGGACCGGCTTATCACTTCTCCGTAGCAGGCTAATCCGCAATGCCAACCCCAGATTCAGGAGTCCGATCCTGAAAAGGGGAATGGCCAGCTCGGAGCTGGGCTGTTGGTTTTAGCTGATTTTAGTCGTTTTTTTTTTGCCGGTTGCTTTCTTCGTCTTTTTCTCAATTCCGGTTTTAGCCGAAGCCGCTTTCCCTTCGGATTTTTTCGCGCTGGCTTTTTTGCCTGGAGAGACTGTCTTTTCCGCCGTATCTTCCTTTGCTGCCGACTTGCTGGTTGAGGCGGAAGATTTCTTTTCGGCCTTCTTTTCGGCCTTCTTTTCAGCTTTTTTCTCGGTTTTTTTCTCCGCGGGTTCCTCGACTGCTTTCTTGGACGCTTTTTTAACCGACTTTGGGGCTGCCGTTTTTTCTTGCTCAGCCGAGGCCGTTGTGGAAGCGGTCGCTCTTGCTACAGGTTTCTTGATTGAAGCAGCGGTCTTGCTCTCGGCTTTCTCGGCTGACTCCTCCGCTGCTGCTTTCTTGATTGACGTTTTTTTGCTGGTTGCGGGCTTTTTTACGGTTGCGGATTTCGCCACGGCCGGTTTCTTTGTAGCGGATTTCTTGGTAGTCGCCATTTCAACCTCCAGGTAAGATTACTCAGGGCTTACAGCATGTCACACTACTACATTTATCGCCATATGCAGATTCCACAACGTTACCGGCCAGTATAAAGATCAAGCATATTGATTCGGTTTCTCTATTTAATCCCAGCTTAGCGCTCCCCCGGTCTGGTACTCCGTAACGCGGGTTTCAAAAAAGTTTTTTTCCTTTTTCAGGTCGATCATTTCCGACATCCAGGGAAAAGGATTGCTGGCGCCCGGATAGAGGATATCCAGACCGATCTGCTGACAGCGGCGATTGGCGATATAGCGCAAGTATTCCTTGAACATCGGCGCATTCAATCCGAGGACACCACGCGGCAACGTATCTTCCGCATAACGGTACTCCAGTTCCACCGCTTTTTGCATCAGCGCGCTGATTTCATCACGGAACGCCTTGGTCCATAAATGCGGATTTTCCATTTTGACCTGGTTAACGACATCTATGCCGAAATTGCAGTGCATGGATTCGTCGCGCAGAATATATTGATACTGTTCCGCCGCTCCGGTCATTTTGTTCTGCCTGCCGAGCGCCAGAATTTGTACGAAACCCACGTAAAAGAACAGTCCTTCCATGATGCAGGCGAATACGATCAAGCTCCTCAACAACTTCTGGTCGGCTTCAGGTGTGCCGGTCTCGAACGCCGGATCAGTGAGCGTGTCGATGAATGGAATCAGGAACTCGTCTTTTTCCCGAATTGACGCCACCTCATGATAAGCGTTGAAAATTTCCCCCTCGTCCAGACCTAACGATTCGACAATGTATTGATAAGCATGCGTATGGATCGCTTCTTCAAATGCCTGGCGCAACAGATACTGCCGGCATTCCGGGTTGGTGATGTGGCGATAGGTGCCGAGTACGATATTGTTGGCGGCCAGCGAATCAGCGGTAACAAAAAAGCCCAGGTTCCGCTTGATCAGGCGGCGTTCATCCTCGGTCAGCCCATTGGGGTCTTTCCATAAGGCGATGTCTGCACTCATGTTGATTTCCTGCGGCATCCAATGGTTAGCGCAGGCGGAAAGATACTTCTCCCATGCCCACTTGTACTTGAACGGCACCAGTTGATTGACGTCCGCCTTGCAATTGATGATGCGCTTGTCTTCAACCGATAGGCGCCGATTTATATTACCGGCAACGGGGCTATCATTATTTTCGCCATTCTGCACTTCAGATCCATTCGAACCGGCGCTTTGCGGGCTCAGCCTGGATGCAGCCAGCACTCTTGCATCGCTCGACGCACCATTTATTCGTGGCATTCCCGATTGCACCGTATCGTCCTCAAATGTCAGCATATCCTTCTCCTTTTATTTTCCGATTCCTTGCGAATTATTATTGGCATGACTCGCACTCGGGATCATCAATGCCACAATAACTCACGTCAGTTGCCATTGCACTCACTGGCATGTTTCCTTCTATTGGCACCGCGTTCAGGGAGCCTGCCCTGCCCGTGGATTTTTCCGCTGAAGTCGCGCCGAGCGAGCGCAAATAATAGGTGGTTTTCAAGCCGCGCAGCCAGGCCAGCTTATAAGTCTCATCCAGTTTTTTTCCGGACACCCCCGCCATATAGATATTGAGCGATTGTGCCTGATCGATCCACTTCTGCCGCCGCGCAGCCGCCTCGATCAACCACTGTGGATCGAACTCGAAGGCAGTGGTATATAGCCTGCGAATATCGGCCGGCACCCGGTCTATCTGGCCCAGGGCGCCATCGAAATACTTCAGGTCCGAAATCATGACTTCGTCCCAGAGTCCCAGTTTTTTCAGGTCGTTCACCAGGAATTCGTTCGCCATGGTGAACTCACCCGATAAATTGGACTTGACGTAAAGGTTCTTGAAGGCCGGCTCGATGCTGGCGGATACGCCGATAATATTGGAAATGGTCGCGGTTGGGGCAATTGCAAGGCAATTGGAATTGCGCATGCCATGCTCTCTTATACGTTCGCGCAGCGCATCCCATTCAAGCGTGGCCGACCTGTCTACCTCGATGTAACCGCCGCGCTCTTCGCGCAAGAGATCCAGCGTGTCCTGAGGCAGAATCCCGCGATCCCACAGGCTGCCGCGATAGGAAGCATAACGTCCGCGCTCTTCGGCCAATTCGGTGGAGGCCCAATAGGTGTGGTAAGCAACCGCTTCCATTGTGTGATCGGCAAATTCCACCGCCTCATTTGATGCATAGGGGATGCGCAGCATATGCAGGCAATCCTGGAAGCCCATGATGCCCAGTCCCACCGGACGATGCTTGAGGTTCGCATTCCGCGCCTTGGCGACGGCGTAGAAATTGATATCGATCACATTGTCCAGCATGCGCATGGCGGTGCTGATAGTGCGCTTGAGCTTGACGGCATCGAGTTCGCCGTCGGCAATATGTGCCGCCAGATTGACCGACCCCAGATTGCACACGGCGATTTCGTGATCATTGGTATTGAGGGTTATCTCGGTGCAGAGATTGGAGCTATGCACGACACCAATGTGGCTTTGCGGCGAGCGAATATTGCAGGCATCCTTGAAAGTGATCCATGGGTGTCCGGTTTCAAATAACATGCTGAGCATTTTGCGCCATAGCTGCTGCGCGGGAATCTTCTTGTGCAGGCTGAGTTCGCCGCGCGCGGCCTTCTCCTCGTAGGCAAGATAAGCCTGCTCGAACGGCTTGCCGAATTTTTCATGCAGGTCGGGCGCGTCCGAGGGTGAAAAAAGTGTCCACTCCCCGCCCTCCATGACGCGCTTCATGAACAGGTCGGGAACCCAATTGGCGGTATTCATGTCATGAGTGCGGCGGCGGTCATCGCCGGTATTCTTGCGTAAATCCAGAAACTCCTCGACATCCAGGTGCCATGATTCCAGGTAGGCGCAAACTGCGCCTTTGCGCTTGCCGCCCTGGTTTACCGCTACCGCAGTGTCGGACACCACCTTGAGGAAAGGCACCACGCCTTGCGACTTGCCGTTCGTACCCTTGATGTGCGAGCCCATGGCCCGTACCGGCGTCCAATCATTGCCCAGTCCCCCGGCATACTTGGCGAGCAGGGCGTTCTCCTTGATTGCCTCATAAATACCGTCGAGGTTATCCGGCACCGTGGTGAGGTAGCACGAAGACAATTGCGAACGGCGGGTTCCCGAATTAAACAGGGTTGGAGTGGAGCTCATGAAGTCGAAGTTCGAAAGCACGTGGTAGAACTCCAACGCGCGTCCCTCCCGGTCAATTTCGTTCAGCGCAAGCCCCATTGCCACGCGCATGAAAAATGCCTGCGGCAGCTCGATACGACTGTCCTGTATATGCAGGAAATAACGGTCATACAAAGTTTGCAAACCGAGATAGCCAAATTTGAGGTCGCGGTTGGCATCCAGCGCTTTGGCCAAACGCGGCAGGTCAAACTGCGCCAGACGCTCATCCAGCAATTCCGCATCGATGCCGCGTTTGATGAATTCAGGAAAATACGCTGCATAGCGATCGGACATTTCCTGTTGCAGGACTTCTTCGCCCAGCACTTCGAAACGGAGGGAATGCAACAACAACCGTGCAGTGACATGGCTGTAGGCCGGCTCTTTTTCAATTAACGCGCGTGCCGACAGAACCAGCGATTTTCTTACTTCTTCCAGAGGGACGCCATCGTACAAGTCCTTCAATGTGGCTTTCAGTATCAGCGCCGGGTTCACCACTTCGCCCAGGCCTGAGCAGGAAGATTCGATCAGCGTCAGCAGGCGCGCCGTATCCAGGGGGATCCTGATACCGTTCTCGATTACATTCAGAACGCTGGCCGGTGCTTCCACCACGCCCATTTCTTTCTGTCTCGCCCGCTTGCGTGCGCGATCCTCGCGGTAGAGCACATAAGCGCGCGCCACATCATGCTCTCCAGAGCGCATCAGCGCGAGTTCCACCTGATCCTGAATGTCCTCGATATGAAAAGTCCCGCCCGAAGGCTGGCGACGTATCAATGCATTGACCACGTCATCGGTCAGCCGTGCCACCAGTTCCCGTACCCTGGCGGAAGCTGCACCCTGGCCGCCATTGACGGCGATGAATGCTTTTGTCATGGCAATAGAAATCTTGGCCGGCTCGAACGCGGCCACAGAACCATTGCGACGAATGATTTTGTATTGGGAGTACCGGGTGTCCTGGGTGGGAAGGGTTGAAGAAAGTTCGTGCCCCGCTACTGCCGGACGGTTCATGTGATCTGTTGCAAGCTGCATGTCGGATTCTCCTCATCTATACTGGGAAAGCGGCTTCTTCCCTATGGCTGAAGCGGGTGGCTGTGGATATCGATAAATCCTTAAACCACTACATCTAGTATCAAGATTGGATACATTTTACTAGAACTAGTGCACACAGTGCAATATTTTTTGAGGTATGTCAAAAGCTTTTCATGGAATTAAAGCATGCCGGCGGGCTGAAGTCCGGGTTGCCGGTAGTGCGCGGCACTGCCTCGTGCCCGGGTGCGGTAACGCTTATCGCTTGCCGTTTACATGTTTCATTATCATAGACCAGGACCATGACGTTATCACCTTCACTTTGGTGTGAGAATAACCAAATAATGGGTTGTGCTACGCTCCACCCATCCTGCTAAAACCGTATGGAGGCATATGAAACATTGATCCGGGTACTACGTGTGCATCAATTCAATAGTGGTTACCCCACTCATTTCAGTTGGAGTTGATTGGTCAAATAATTCCGAATTATTCGGTCAATTAATTCAATAGTGGTTATCCCGCTCATTTCAGTTCGCATTTTTGTCTTTATCTTGCTCTGCGCGCCTTGGCCTGGAAAGCTCATCTTTTTCAGGTTGAGTGAGCTGCCGCGATTGTTTTTCCATTTCCAGGGCGTCGTGGATCTGTTCGGGCTTGTTGGCGCGCAATCCCTCCGCCAAGGCGCGTGACGCATCCCTGCGGCGCTCGGCGTAATGGCGCAGTATTTCCACGGTAGCGGCGGAAGGCAGGGCAGGGTTGGGCGGAAGCTCGGAGAGCAGCTCAAAGCTTTCTTCATAGCGGTCGGCAACCGATGTGTCGATACGTCCTGCCAGTTCGTCGAATGAGATGCCGTCTTGCCTGGCCTTATCGAGTATGCTCTGCCAGGACTGCGTGATCGCTGCGTCGTCCCGCAAAAATTCTCCGATCTCCTTGCGCGCCAGCACCTCTTCGCTCCAGCGATAAGTGCGCACGGGCACTTGGCTGACGAGGATGATAATTGCAAGTGCAAAAGCGGCTCCGGCAAGCGGGCGGATGTGGCGGAATCGACGTTCTGTTCTACCGGCAGGCTGTGCAAGTATGATTCCGCCGAGTATTCCGGAAAAAAAACCGCCGATATGCGCCGCATTGTCGATGCCGGGAATCAAAAGGCCGAGGACAAGGCTGGCAAGGGCAAAACCCGCAGCCCCCCAGAAAAACCAGCGAAATTCCTTCGGATGCAGATTGTGGCGCTCGCGCCAGAGAAATATGAGCAGGGCGCCAAACAGGCCAAAAATGGCGCCTGAAGCGCCCCCGGAAATGGCTAATCCTCTATGGGCAACGAGTGACAGCAAGTTACCCGTCAGGCCGCTGGCGAAATAGATGCAGGTAAAGCGGGCGTGCCCGTACATCCGTTCAACGAGTTGCCCGGCGTCCCAGAGCGCCCAGAGATTCAACGTCAGGTGGACGGCGCCAAAGTGGAGGAATAGCGCGGTACCCAGGCGCCACCATTCGCCGTCTTGCGTAGCCGGACCAAAATTTGCGCCCCAGGCCAATTGCACGCTATTGGATGAATGCCACAACCCCGCTCCGCCCACGAGCATGGCGGCGAAGACCAGCAGATTGACGGCGACCAGCAGTTTGGTAACGGGAATACCAGGCAACCGCTGGCGGAGAAGATCATGTAGAGGCAGCATGGGACAGTGGACGCATTTTCGTGGAGCGTTTAACCTAAATCCGGTAGTTGGACGGGGTGAAGTGTACGGTTTTTGGGGTGCAGGGCAAGGCGCAACGACGCGGAATGCGACCGCGCAGGGCGGAGCAGTGCCTTCCGCAGGAAGGTGCGACCCCGAATCGGGATGCGGGCGCCCCCTTGCGTGTAGAGCGCGATCGCGGCATCCCCTGCGCTGCCCGATCCCCGCTTCGCGGGGCCCCTCGGGCGACGCTTCGGGGCGCCATTCCATTCCAAGGAGTTGCAACGCAGCCATGTGCCCCAAAAACTGTGCAATTCGCCCCGTAGCGCCCTCACCCGGAAGGTGAGCGTAAAATAATATGAAATATTGTTATTAACCATAATACTGATCCATCAAATGAGCGGTCAATTACCGGATTTAGGTTTATTATGCACGAGGATGAAGCCTGCTTATTTTATATGCTTGGGGAATAAGGACGTTTCTCAAAACCGGAATTTGCCGGCCCCGGCTTCAGGGCCGAGGTTATTCGCCTGGGAATGGGCGCCTCTACGTGCATCTTCGATGGGACGCCTTGCCCGTCCGCGATTCGCAAGCTGGAAGTTTCTGACCTGTCTCCCCGTCCTGCTGATCGCTCTGATGTCCGGGCCACTGCCTGTCCATGCTCAAGCAAGAATCGAGCTGCCGCGCACGGGGCTGGCGCCGGATGAGCTTGCTGTCATCATTAACGACAGCGATCCCCAATCCCTTGAAGTGGGTGATTACTACCAGAAGGCGCGCCATATCCCGGCAGCCAACATGATTCATCTGAACTTTCCGTCCGGCCGGAACGCCCTCTCAAGGGATGAGTTTCAGCAACTGAAGGCGGAAATCGATCAGGCCACGCCCCCTCACATTCAAGCCTATGCGGTCGCGTGGACACTTCCCTACCGGGTAGCTTGCATGTCGCTGACTTCGGCGCTGGCCTTTGGCTTCGACGAGCACTATTGCTCGTCCGAGTGTGGTGCTACCAGACCCAGTCCATACTTCAACTCGTCCAGTCTTCATCCTGTCAACGATCATAATATACGACCGGCTATGATGCTGGCCGGCACCGATTTCGAGCAGGTCAAGGCACTGATCGATCGGGGAGTCGCCTCTGATCGCAGTTTTCCCAAAGGACACGCCTACCTGGTAATAACGCCCGACAAGGCACGCAGTGTGCGGGCCAGCTATTTCGAGCTGGCCGAAAAAGAACTGGCCGGTGTTTTCCCCATCGAAATCCTGAAAACCGAAGCAATTTCAGGCCGGCACGATGTTCTTTTTTATTTCACCGGCCTGGTCAACGTGCCGCAACTCCATACACTGGATTTTCTGCCGGGCGCGTTGGCTGATCATTTGACTTCAGCCGGCGGCCAGCTTACCGATTCAATGCAGATGAGCAGCCTGCGCTGGCTGGAAGCGGGCGCCACCGCAAGTTACGGGACCGTGGTCGAGCCATGCAACCATATGCAGAAGTTCCCTTTTCCCGCCGTTGCCATGTTTCACTACGCGCTTGGCGAAAGCGCCATCGAATCTTACTGGAAGAGCGTGGCATGGCCGGGCGAGGGCGTGTTTGTGGGCGAACCGTTGGCCCAGCCGTTCGCTCCGGAACTGAAAGAAATTCGTGCGGGTCAGTTCGAATTGCACATTTTTTCGCCGCGCCAACGACGGCTTCGCATGGAGCGATCCATCTCAGCGGTAGGTCCGTACAAGGCTCTCGCTCAGCGGCCACGGATAAACCGTGGCGCTAATATAATACGCTTCAATTTCGCTGAAAAAGAAGGCTACCTCAGATTGCAATGGTGAAAGGGGCGGCCTGGCTCATTGCCTGATACGCTGATTTATGCCGAATTGATCCGGCGCTTGCCCGGTAAATAGCCAATTTTACGCTATTCTTAATATGCGCAATCCCCTGGAGCGCGCCGCCACAGCGAATTAGCGGTGTTTTTCCTCTTTCATTCATCGCTGCGCCAAGCAAACTGGCAGCGTAACTCATCCCAACGTCGTTATAATAACCGCTGCCAACCTTTCGCTATCGTCATGATTCCTCCAGTCCAGCCCAACTTTAAATCCCATTTTGCCGAGCTCCTGCGGACGCCCTTGAGCGAAATGGGACCCTCGGCGTTGGATGCGAATATAGAGTTTGCGCGCCCCCGCCAGGCGAGCCATGGTGATTACTCTTGTAACCTGGCGATGCAATTGGCCAAGCCGCTGCGCCAAAGTCCGCGTGAGATCGCCGCGCTGCTCGTCGACGTGCTTTCCGCCTCACCTTATCTCGAAAAGATAGAGGTCGCGGGTGCCGGCTTTATTAATTTGTTTCTCACGACTTCCGCCAAGCAGCAGTTTCCCCGTTACGTGCTGGAAAGTGGCGAGCAGTTCGGCCATGTTAATCTGGGCGCAGGTAAAAAGGTACAAGTGGAATTCGTCTCGGCCAATCCGACCGGACCCTTGCACGTGGGGCATGGGCGAGGTGCGGCATTCGGCGCAAGCCTTGCCAATGTGCTGGCGGCGGCCGGGTATTCCGTCGCGCGTGAGTATTATGTCAATGATGCCGGACGTCAGATGGATATTCTTGCGCTTTCCACCTGGCTGCGTTATCTGGAGCTGAATGGGGTCACTTCGCGCTTCCCCGGCAATGCGTACCAAGGCCAGTACGTGCGCGATATGGCACGCCTGATCTACAAGGCGCATGCAGGGCGGTATGTTCATCGGCCTGATCTGCTGTTCGAAGGTATCTCGGAGGAAGCGGAGACCGGTACCGAAGCAGACCTCGACGGGCTGATCGCCAAAGCCAAAAAACTGCTGGGGCAGGATTACGCATACATTCACAATTTCGTCCTGACCGAGCAATTGGGCGACTGTCGCAATGACTTGATGGAATTCGGTGTCGCTTTTGATACATGGTTTTCCGAGCAATCGTTGTTCGATAACGGTGACGTGGCACATGCGGTCCAATTACTCGAACAGGGGCGTTATCTATATCAGCAGGATGGCGCCCAGTGGTTCCGATCAACCGATTTCGGCGATGAAAAAGACCGGGTGGTTCAGCGGGAAAACGGGCAGTTTACTTATTTCGCTTCAGATATCGCTTATCATCTCAACAAGTTCGAACGCGGCTTCGAACGCGTCATCGATGTCTGGGGGGCCGACCATCACGGATATATTCCACGGGTAAAAGGCGCGATGAAAGCGCTGGCTATCGATCCCGGAAAACTTGAAATTGCGCTGGTGCAGTTCGCGGTGCTCTACCGCGACGGAAAAAAAGCACCCATGTCCACCCGTTCGGGGGAGTTTGTCACGTTGCGTGAATTACGCCAGGAAGTAGGAAACGACGCAGCACGTTTTTTTTACGTATTGCGTAAAAGCGACCAGCATCTGGATTTTGACTTGGACTTGGCTAAATCGCAAAGCAACGATAATCCCGTTTATTACGTGCAGTATGCCCATGCAAGGGTTTGCAGCGTGCTGGAACAATGGGGTGAAGACCCGGCGGTGCTTCGCACAGCGGATATGTCTCCACTTATAGACCCCGCTGAATTATCTCTTTTGCAGAAGCTGATCGATTATCCTGAAATGGTGGAGGCAGCGGCGAAGGAACTTTCTCCTCACCTGATCGCCTTCTATCTCAGGGAACTGGCGGGTGAGTTTCACAGTTACTATAATGCTACCCGTTTTCTCGTTCCGGAAATTCCGCTGCGGCTGGCCCGGTTAGGGCTGGTTGCCGCAATACGGCAAATATTGAGCAACGGTCTGAAACTGCTGGGCGTAAGCGCGCCGGCCAAGATGTAGCCACTCTATTGAATATGCCTCCCATGAGCCGAGATTATAAAACCCACACCAACTCTTCAATTTCCGCCAAAAGCAGGAGTACGCTTCTCCTGGGGGTATTTATCGGCTATGCGTTGGGCCTACTCAGCGCCATTGGCACCTGGATGTATATCAATCAGGCGCCCAGCCCATTTATATCCCAGGATAAAGTGGTGGATAGCGCCGCAACCCAAACTGAAAGGGCGGCACAATCCTCCGGCACGGGAGCCAAACCGGCCAACGTTGCCGATGCCAAACCACGCTTTGAATTCTATAAGATACTGCCCGATGCCGAGGAGCCTGTGCCGGAGCACCAGATCAAGCAGGCTGCGCAGCGGACTTCTTCGCAGGATAAGTATTTTCTTCAGGCAGGGTCTTTCCAGAATGCCGATGACGCGGATAATTTGAAAGCGAAACTCGCCATGCTCGGGGTAGAAGCGTCGGTTCAAGCCGCCAATTTGCCGGAAAAAGGTACTTGGCACAGAGTACGCGTAGGCCCTTTTTCCAGTGCTGCAGATGGCGACCGGGTGCGCGCATCTCTGCAACAAAGCGGCGTGCAAAGCAGTCTCATCAAAATACATGAAGGGGTGCAGTAAAACAGGGACTTCCAGTCTCGCTTTCGGCGCGAATAAATATACAGTCTATTTCCAGGAGAACAAAATGAATTCATTGCGTTTGCTTGCGGCGGTCCTCTTTCTGGTCGGCATCAGTGTCACCGGTATTTCGGCCGCTCGCGCCGAAATTGTTGAAGGGACGGATTACACTATTCTGCCCCAACCTCGACCGACCGACAGTGATGGCAAGATTGAAGTCATAGAATTCTTCTGGTACGGTTGCCCGCATTGCTACGAACTTCATCCGCGAATCAAAGCCTGGCTGAAGCGGAAGCCTAAAGATGTGAACTTTCGTTACGTTCCCGCCATCTTTCGCGCAAACTGGATTCCCGG
Source organism: Nitrosospira sp. Nsp1 (assembly GCF_900100985.1). NCBI lineage: Bacteria > Pseudomonadati > Pseudomonadota > Betaproteobacteria > Nitrosomonadales > Nitrosomonadaceae > Nitrosospira > Nitrosospira sp. Nsp1. The sequence goes on along the minus strand of NZ_FMUF01000013.1, from coordinate 2,127 downwards.
CGCAAAAACCTTCTATGCGCTGGAAGCGCTTGGCGAAACAGACCGGCTGCACGATAAGGTCTACGAGGCCATTCATCGCGACAAGATCGATTTGACCAAGGACGAGGTATTGTTCGACTGGATGGCCAAGCAGGGGATAGACCGGAAGAAATTTATTGATGCCTACAACTCTTTCTCCGTACAAAACCAGGCGTCGCGGTCAACACATATGTCCAAGGATTACAGCCTCACAGGCGTGCCGGCGATAGTGGTGGACGGTAGATACCTCACCAGCGGAAAAATGGGTGGCACGCCCGACGATACCATCAGAACGATGGATGAGTTGATTGAGAAGGTGCGCAAGGAGCGGGTAAAGAAATAGTGCGATATCAAGACGCTGTTTGATGCCATTGAAAGTAATCATAAGCGGAGCATCCAGTGGCTTGGGTAGCGCATTGGCACGGCACTATGCCGGTCTGGGGGCAACGCTGGGCCTGATCGCACGGCGCGTGGATTTATTGGAAACGCTTGCGGCAGAATTATCGGGTGCATCCATCTACGCGGCCGATGTCCGTGATGCCGAGGCAATGCGAGCCGCAGCGCACGATTTCATGCGCCGTCATGGTTGCCCCGATGTCGTCATCGCCAACGCGGGCATCAGCCGCGGCACGCTTACCGAATATGCCGAAGATCGTGAAGTTTTTGAAAGCATCCTCGCCACCAATGTCATTGGCATGGTAAACCTCTTCCAGCCGTTTATTTCTGTAATGAGGACAGCCGGACAAGGCAGCCTGGTTGGCATTGCCAGCGTTGCGGGTTATCGGGGTCTTCCAGGAAGCGGCGCTTACTCAGCCTCCAAGGCTGCCGCCATCAGCTATCTCGAAAGCCTGCGGGTCGAGATGCACGGCAATGGCGTATCGGTCATCACCATTTGTCCCGGCTACGTCGCGACACCGATGACGGCGAATAATCCCTTCCGCATGCCTTTCCTTCTGACAGCAGAAGAGGTTGCTGAAAAAATCGTGCGCATTATCGAGAATAAGGTGCTGTTCGCCGTGATTCCCTGGCAAATGGCCATCGTCGCCCGGGTTTTAAGATTCCTCCCAAATTTTCTTTATGACCGCCTATTCGCCAACGCGCCACGGAAGCCGAGGTAGCCATGTTGGACTTTTTAGTGATTTTTGCATGTTATCCATGATGGGCTCCAGAGTGGGCCGGCACTGGCACTAAATTTTGCTCCATTGTGTTTGATGGCCTTGCAGCCAGCATGGTATTCTGGATTTATGATTGAGAACGAAAGCTATCCGCCGGTTACGGTGGCGATCCGTTCGACATCAGCATGGGCATATAAATCGGTTACGTGGTTAAGCGTGGTTACGTTGAGGAGGTGCCGGAATGACAACAGAAAAAGCAATTTTTGGAGCAGGTTGTTTCTGGGGCGTCGAATCTGTTTTTCGGGCAGTCAAGGGCGTGGATGAGGTGATAAGCGGATACGCCGGCGGTCATGTCAAGAATCCTGCCTATCGCGATGTATGCTCGGGTGAGACCGGCCATGCCGAAGTGGTGCAGGTGGCATACGATCCATCCCAGGTTGGTTACGATGAGTTGCTTGATGCGTTCTGGAATTGCCACAATCCTACCACGCCCAATCGGCAGGGACCGGACGTGGGTACGCAATACCGTTCGGTGATTTTCTTTTACACGCCCGGGCAGGAGATTGTGGCCAAAGCGTCCAGGGAAAAATTGCAGCAAAGCGGGCGCTGGCGCGAGCCTATCGTCACGGAAATTCTGCCGGCCTCCGAGTTCTATCCCGCGGAGGAATATCATCAGCACTATTTCGAAAAGCGCGGCGTCCGGGGCCATTGCCACGGTTGAAGGACCGTGCCCAGCATTGCGAGCGATGGTGAGGTTGCGTATCCCGTTCCACAAATTTCGTAGGATGGGTGGAGCGAAGCGTAACCCATCAAAACCGGCAACATACACATCGATTCGCGGCTGATATCGCCGCTCTTGTTAAGTGTGCTAAGCCCAAATGATGGGTTGCGCTTTGCTCCACCCATCCTTGTATGATTGAAATTGTTCTGATTTTGATTGAAGGTGCAAGTAACATCATCAGTTCACTGGGGAAGCCGTCCCATCCTGAAGACA
>NZ_FMUF01000023.1:0-50768 GCF_900100985.1 Nitrosospira sp. Nsp1 | reverse complement strand
TCAGATTGCTGAGACTGACATTGCCCCGCTGAAGCGGCAGGCAGTGTACGATTCGCTCGTACTGGGCTTGAGTGATTTCCATGCCCGCAAGTATAGCTGAATACATGCAATATGGCTATTAGAGTTAACAGGCCCTAGATAGTCGAGGGCAAGAAAAAACGGCGGTGGCCATATCAGCCTACCGCCGTTTTATCTCAAAACGATTAATGAATCAGGGCATCGCACGTAGCGCTGCAATACGCACTTCAAGTGGCGGATGCGACATAAATAAACTCTTAAGGCTGCCTTCTCCGCCCGAAATACCGAATGCCGCCAGTCGCTCCGGCAATTGTGTCGGTTCATGCCGCTGTTTCAAGCGCTCCAGCGCAGCGATCATCTTGTTACGTCCTGCCAGACGCGCACCACCTGCGTCTGCGCGAAACTCGCGCTGGCGGCTAAACCACATGACTATCATGCTGGCAAGTATTCCCAGCACCATTTGCGCCACGAGGGTGGTAATCAGAAAAGCCGGGCCCTGATCCCTTTCGGTTTTAAATATAACCCTGTCTACGAAATGACCGATTATTCTTGACAGGAAAATCACGAACGTATTAACCACGCCCTGGATCAGCGCGAGTGTAACCATGTCGCCATTGGCGACATGGCTTATTTCGTGCGCCAATACGCCTTCGATTTCATCTTTATGCATGTTCTGGAGCAGGCCCGAACTCACTGCCACCAAGGCGTCGTTGCGGTTCATGCCGGTAGCGAATGCATTGATATCCGGCGCGTCATAGATCGCCACCTCCGGCATGCCGATACCGACAAGCTCGGCCTGGCGCCGGACTGTCTCAACCAGCCAGCGCTCGGTCGGGTCAGATGGCTGCTCAATGACAACTGCACCGGTCATGCGTTTAGCAGACCATTTGGACATGGCAAGCGAAATCAACGAACCGCCAAAACCTATCACCCCGGACATGATAAGCAATGAATTGAAGTCTATACCGCCCTCGGCATCCAGCATGCGATCCACGCCCAGTATCCGCAGCGTAATGCTTAGGACCAATAACACTGCCAAGTTGGTGATTACAAACAGAAAAATTCGTTTCATAGAGGGTATTCCGTTTCTAATTGTAGAAGACACATTGTAAATAGGGGCACAAGCCGGGATTTCAAGGCCGTTATTCCTGCAATTTGTTGATATCCGGCTGGGTTAAATAATGCTTTCCGGCGCGCTTTTTCCCATTCATCTCATCAATGGCGGTTGCGCGCGGTAAACAAAATATATACCGCCAAACCGCCAAAGATTATAAAAAAAATTGCGGACCAGTCCGGAAGCGTGAGCAATGCAAACTGCCAGGTGACATCGGCACAATCCCCGTTTGCTTCAAACATGCTGGGCCACCACTGTGCCAACGGCAACGCGTTCAAAAACTTTTCTTCTGGACTGATACCGCATTCGAATGCCTCGGGAAAGCGCACCAGCCATGCCTGACGCAAAGCAACCGCCGCGCCGGAGAACGCAAAGGCAGCCATCAAGCCGCTGTATATTCCCGACCCTTTTGCGCGGGGAGAGTGAAAAAATGCCAATAGCGCGATTAATCCGACCAGCCAATACGCAACGCGCTGAACCACGCAAAGCGGACAAGGCAACAGGTTCTTTGCCAGCTGTAGATAAAGGGCATAACTGACCAGGCTGGCGCAACCGAGAAATATCGATAGAAAAATGACTCGTGTTCCTGGCTTCATGCGGCTCACATGACTCGGCTTAAAGGATTTAACCTAAATCCGGTAGTTGGACGGGGTGAAGTGTACGGTTTTTGGGGTGCAGGGCAAGGCGCAACGACGCGGAATGGTCGTTCCATTCCAAGGAGTTGCAACGCAGCCATGTGCCCCAAAAACTGTGCAATTCACCCCGTAGCGCCCTCACCCGGAAGGTGAGCGTCAAATAATATGAAATATTGTTATTAATCATGAAACCGACCTATTAAATGAGCGGTCAACTACCGGATTTAGGTTTAATCGGGCTGCTGGTTGACGTCCGTTTTCTTCACCCTTCGCATTCCCCCCGGCACCATTTTATATTCCAGCAAACGGCATTCCAGCGCCCCATTGAACAACGGCACACGGCGCGAGGGTGTCAAGCGTATGAGCTTTGGCAGAAACGGGTCGGCGGTAAAAATATAAGCATTCCATCCACTGAATTTTTTCTTCAGTACATCTCCCAGTTTCGGATAAAACTCCGCGAGTTCCTGCTGCTCGCTTAAACGTACACCATACGGGGGGTTGGTTACGAGAAATCCGGAAGCCGCGGGCGCGGAAATTTCCAGCAGGTTTGCCTGCTTGAGCGTCACCGTTTCAGAGAAGCCTGCGGCAGATAAATTTGCACGCGCGACGGCAACCGCATCCCCATACAAGTCACTGCCGAAAATCGGCTGGAGCGCTCTCGGTTTCTGCCGCGTCAGCGCTGCTTCTTTAACCTCTTCCCATTGCCTTCTATCAAAGCTCGCCAGTTTTTCAAAAGCAAAGCTGCGACCTAGCCCCGGCGCGATATTCAATGCAATTTGCACTGCTTCGAGCAAAAATGTGCCGCTGCCACACATTGGATCGAGCAGTGGAATGCCTGGCTGCCAACCCGCCAAGGCCAAAATCCCGGCGGCAAGGTTTTCTCTTATGGGCGCTTCGACGGTATTTTTTCTGAGGCCGCGCTTGAACAAGGCATCGCCGGAAGTGTCGATATATAAGGAAAATTCCCTGGCATCCAAAAAGCCGTGAATGCGAATATCCGGTCGCACCGTATCGACACTGGGACGGCAGCCAACTGTACTGCGGAATTTATCGCAGACTGCATCCTTGATCTTGAGTGTGACAAAATCCAGGCTGCGTAGGGGGCACTTGATAGCAGCCACATTGACCCGAATCGTTGAAGCCGGGGCAAACCATTCATTCCATGGCAATGCATGGGCTGTTTCGTACACATCGGCTTCGCCGACGTAGGGATTGCGCGCCACCCGCCAAAGAATTCGACTGGCGATGCGGCTTTCCATATTAGCCCGGTAGCAGGTTTGCCAGTCACCCTGGAACTGGACCCCGCCGTCGCACGCCTTTGCAAAAGAGGCCCCAAGCTGCTCCAGCTCGGCCACGAGTGTCGGTTCCAGTCCTCGCGGGCAGGGGGCGAAAAAATAGTAAGGCGTCACGGTAAAGCCGGGAGCACAATAATTAGCATTGCGACTTCGTGCCGTTTATTTTGCAGTCCAAGCCCCATAGCCAAGCATTGCCCAGGCGCTCAGGAATGCGACGCCGCCAAATGGCGTGATTATACCGAGCCCGCGTATTCCCGTCAGGCTCAGGACATAAAGACTGACGGAAAAAAGAACGATTCCGGCAAGCATCAGCCAGCCCGACCAAGTGAGCAGCCTGGACGCAGGCAGATGCAGCAGTATGAGGCCGACGGCGATCAGGCCCAGCGCGTGATAAAAATGATATTGCACGCCCGTCTGGTATACGGCGAGCATGTCTGTCGAAAGCCGTTGTTTTAAGCCATGCGCACCGAAAGCGCCCAAAGCGACGCATAAAAATGCATTGACAGCACCCAGGGTGAGGAAAACTCTTGACATCGGAGACCTATTTTCTGATGAGAGGACTAAAGAATGTAGCAGACACGACGCAGGCCCGCGCATACGTCTTTTTTACTTGCAAAGACAGCCGGAACACAGAAGGATCGATAAATCGATGCGGATATTTAAAACATTCGTAGTCTGCATCACCCCTGCCCAAATGTCTATACCGACATGGTCAGAAGTTACTCATTTTTCTCTGTCACGTGCGCCGTGCTGCCCCCTTTGGCAAACGCCACCCGAATGGTATCGCCGATGTCGATCTGATCGCTACTTCTCACCACTGCACCATCGGTGCCATAAACAATACTATAGCCCCGCTCCAACACCGACTCCGGGTTAAGATGGGCAAGATTCTCCTGCTGGCGCTGCAAGCTCATTACAAGCGTTTCGATGCGAACGGCAATAGCCCGGCGCAAGCGCAGCCCGAGGTCATGCTGGCGTTCAACCAGGCGGGGAATATCGGGGCTGGCGATCAGGGTACGCTGGTCAAGCTCGCGCAGACGCCAATAGCGGCGTGCCAGATCCTGTTGCCATGAGCGAGACAGGCGGTCGCGCAAACGCTGAAGATGCGCAAGCTGATCATTGATCCGTTTTCCAGGATGCACCAGGCGGCATTCGAGCATATCGACATGCTGCATCCGGCTTTCAATGCCACGCTGCATTGCCCGCTGCAGGCGTCCATGCATGATTTCTCCATGCCGTATTAATTCCTTCCGGTCGGGGCAGACGAGCTGGGACGCGCCGGTAGGTGTCGGAGCGCGAACGTCAGCCACAAAATCGGCAATGGTGAAATCAGTCTCATGACCTATGCCACTCACGATAGGAATGGGACACGCGGCGATTGCGCGTGCCACAGCCTCCTCATTGAATGCCCACAAATCTTCGATACTACCGCCGCCGCGGCATAGAATAAGCACGTCACACTCGGCGCGGTTTCCCGCGTTTCGAATGGCTGCCGCTATTTTGGCTGAAGCACCGGCGCCCTGCACCGGCGTGCCATAAATGATCAGTGGCACGAAAGACATACGCCGCTTCAGCGTGGACAGTACGTCGTGCAAGGCGGCAGCCGCCGGAGAGGTAATGATACCGATCTGCTTCGGGAATAGCGGTAGCGGTTTTTTGCGGTCGGGATCAAACAACCCCTCCTTTCCCAGTCTGGCCTTGAGTTGCTCGAAAGCTTCGAATAGCGAGCCAAGTCCGGCGCGTCGAATAGCCTCGACGTTTAATTGAAAATCCCCCCGGGATTGGTACAACGTCACCAGTGCGCGCACTTCTACCCGCATACCATCGCTGGGCTGCCAATCCAGATACTGATTTTTATCGCGGAACATAACGCAACGTATCTGGGCATCCGCATCCTTGAGTGAAAAATACCAATGGCCCGACCCGTAGCGCTTGATATTCGAAATTTCACCCCCTACCCATAACAATGGGAAAGCCTGCTCCAGCAAGTCCTTGGCGCTACGGTTCAGTTCGCTCACGCTCAAGACGGTGCGAGCGATCTCCATTTCCATAATGAAATTCATCTTGACATTCTACAATAATCCTCACCTGTCACGAAAATTGCGTAATTGTGCCGGCAAACCCGCATGAACACTAAAGAATACTCATAAGTATTTGTTTTTAATCAATATTAATAAGTACAAAAATTAATCTATTCAGAAAAAGTCGTTATGGCAGGGCGACTTAATGGTCCTATTTGCAGATTACCCACAAACTTATCCACAGTAATTGTGGACAAGAAAAAAACGCGTCCTTGCCGAAATCACAGGGGCAAGATACATTACAACTCTGATTTTTGTACCGGAGGTGATTGCGTGTTCGCTTTGATTCAAGCGGCGGGTTGGCCGATTTGGCCGCTCATTTTAGCTTCTATCGTCGCTATGGGCATTATCGGTGAACGCATGTGGGCCTTGCGTCTGAGCATGGTTACGCCAAGAGATCTGCTGCCCAAAGTGGTATACGAGTATCGTAACAGCGGCGTGAGTGCCGACATGATCGCGCGCCTTCAGAAACATTCTCCACTTGGGCAGATTTTTGCCGCGGGATTGAGAAACGACAGAAGCACGCGCGAAGTCATGAAAGAATCAATTGAGGAAGCTGGCCACGCCGTTTCTCACGACCTCGAGCATTATCTCACCACCTTGGGAACTATTGCCTCCATGAGCCCACTGATGGGCTTGTTCGGAACGCTGGTCGGCATGATCGAAATTTTTGGCGTGAATTCTCCTACTGGCGGTAGCGATCCGGCACAACTCGCCCATGGTATTTCCGTTGCACTCTACAATGCCGCATTCGGCATCCTGGTAGCCATTCCCAGCATGATGTTTTATCGTCACTTCCGCGCTAAAGTAGATGCACTGGTGATTGAAATGGAATTGCAGGCGTTAAAGCTGGTGGAAATCGTTCATGGCGAACGTCAGGATGATTCTCCAGCGAGACAAGGAATAGTACAGCCGCTGGCTGGTTCCTGATGGAAATGACCAATACCCTGCCGAGCAAGGACAGGGAATAGTTGAGCCGGGAAATCGGCGCGCGGCCGATAGAATCGGCTTTCAATTTCGGAGCATGACCCGCTTTTCAGATTACCGTCCACTTAATGGAATATAGCAAAAACAATGAACTTCCAACGCGGCAGGCAAAAAGAAGACCCGGAAATCAACCTGGTGCCCATGATCGACGTGTTGCTGGTGATACTTATTTTCCTGATGATCACGACTACTTACTCAAGGTTTTCCGAACTTGAAATCAGTCTGCCACAAGCAGCATCCGACAAGTCCGCTGACCATCCAAATGTTATCGATATTTCGGTAAACGCCAGCGGGGACTATACCGTCAACCGTACCCCCGTCAAAGATTCCAGCATGGAGCGGCTTAGCGAGGACTTGCGCATGGCCGCAGGTGATCGGCCGGACCCGGTGATTGTCATCAACGCAGACGCCGACGCTACACATCAATCCGTTATAACGGTGATGGAAGCCGCGCGTTTAGCAGGATACAACCATATCACTTTCACCACTGAAAACCCCAGGTAGGGTTCCTCATTGGCGCAACATGCCTTACCGGCGCGGCGGACAGCTATAGTATTTGGGGTTGTGAGGGAAACATAACAATTCAACCTAGTGGTCGCGTGCAAGCGCGGGAAGAATACACTGCGATGTAGCGCTTTCACGAAGTGAAGTTTTCGTACATAACCGCCGTCTCTCGGAGAGTATAATCGGTCTGATTGATGTAACCCTTTAAAGCTGAGGAAGTCGAGGAAATTATGGACTTAAAATTATTGGATATCCTGGTTTGTCCGCTGTGCAAAGGCCCGCTGCTCTACAGAAAATCCGAAAATGAACTAGTCTGCAAAGGAGACCGGTTGGCTTTCGCCATCAAGGATGGCATTCCCATCATGCTGGAAGACGAGGCACGAAGACTACCTGTAGAAGAAGAAATTTAGTTCGTGGAAAATCCTTCGAATAGGTTTCGATTTTTGATGGAACGCATTTCCTCCTGAATGAGAGCCCGATATAAACGATGAAAAATGCGAATAGCGCTGCCATCCTGGGCGCACTGGTTGCTGATTCCGCCGCACTTGGCCTGCACTGGCTTTATGATCCTGAGCGCATTGCGGAGATCGAGACAGCAAGGGGTCTGGTATTTCTTCAACCGGCGGCAGCAGACTATACCGTGGCAAAGGGCTACTTCGCGCACGGTCGGAAAGTATCCGGCGACTCTACCGGCTACGGAGAGGTCTGCTTATTGATGCTGAAGCATCTGGCAAAGCACGGCACCTTCAGCCGTAATGAATATCAGGCGGAATACCGCGCGTATTTTGGGCCTGGCGGCGAATTCGTCGGTTATATCGATTCCCCGACCCGCCTGACGTTACGCACGCTGTTATCCCTTGAACCGGCGGAATTTCCCGCCGCATCCGGCGCCGATGACGATCAGCAACCGGCCCTGGCAGCGCTTCCGGCATTGATTGCGACCCACTCCGGGACGCTGGAAGATCTCATGAAGCGCGTCGAGGAGGTGGTACGGGTAACAAATAATAATGAACTGGCGATCGCCGCGGCACGGTCTTCCTCGGCAGCACTGTTCAAGCTGTTGCATGGTGTACCGGTTTCGCAGGCGCTGGCGGATGCTCTGCCATTTGCGGGACCCGTCCTCGAACCATTACTGGAACAGGCGCTTGCCATACCGAAGCTGGACAGCATCGCGGCTACCGAGCGTTTCGGTCGCGCGTGTCATGTCGCGGAAGGCCTGCCGGTCATTTTCCATATTGTGCAACGTGCCACTGACTATCGTACTGCAATAGAGTCCAACATCCGCGCCGGGGGAGACAGCTGTGGCCGCTCGATCATGCTCGGCGCCCTGGCCGCAACGCATGCGGCGATGCAAGACGATTCTGCCTTTCCCATTCCACTGCCTTGGCTGGCGCGATACCGAAAACTTGCCGAGGCTGCCGATGCCTGCGCAGCGCTTTGAATGCGACACCCAGCGGGAAAATCCTTCGATCACATCCATGCGAATTACGGCAAGAACCGAACTCGGCAATTCCTTCTCATATAAATCCTGATTGTCACCTCTTTCTCATATAAAAGATAAATTCTCCAGCCATCTCCGACAAGGACAGCAATTCGTTGCCCGTCTGATCGGCAAAGACCTGGAAATCGATTACTGAGCCAGGGTCGGTAGCGGTTATTTTCAACACTTGTCCGGTAGTCATATCCACCAGGGATTTTTTTGTGCGCAGGATAGGCAACGGGCAGTTCAGGCCGCACACATCCAGTTCTTTATCGCAATTCATGCATTTCTCCTCGATTCCTGGTTACGGAATAGTTGCCTGCCCATGGAATGCAGCAAGTGATTTGCCAAAATTATTTTCATGATCTGCGAAAAATCCAAGAAAAAAACGGATAAGCGGTTATTTACGGTGCAACTGGAAGTTCTGTTTGTTACGCTGGTATTGATAATCATTAGAAGCCAAAAAACGAAAATATGAAAGAAGCGTTAAAGATGAGTTAGCATATGCTTGAGGATGATCTTTTTTCGAGCCTCGAAGACGAGGGCCGAAGATAATACCACCTTGTTGTTTTGATTGAGACTCGACAACACGTCAGTTTCCGCGAATTACCGATAGCGTCATTATGCCAGTCAACTTTACCCCTCCACTACCCGAACATCTGCTTCCTATTAAAGGCGTAACGCTCGGCATCGCCGAAGCGGGAATCAAGAAACCTGGCCGCAAAGACCTGCTTGTCATCGTTTTGGCGGAATGCACCAAGGTGGCGGGTGTATTTACGCAAAACCGGTTTTGTGCGGCACCTGTGGCAGTCGCTAAAGACCATCTTTTGAATCCGGGCTCCACTTCCGCCTGCCCGATCCGGGCACTGATTATCAATACCGGCAACGCCAATGCCGGCACAGGTGAAAGCGGCGTTGCGGATGCCCGTGCCACCTGCGCCGAACTCGCCAACTTGCTCGGTTGTGATAGTCGGCAGGTGCTGCCATTTTCTACCGGTGTCATTATGGAGCCGCTGCCGTTGGAAAGAATCATTGCCGGGTTGCCCGCGGCGGTGGCCGACCTCAAGGTGGACAACTGGTTTGCTGCCGCCCAGGCAATCATGACGACGGATATCGTGCCTAAGGCGGTATCGAAACAGATTTCCCTTGACGGCACAACTGTGACCATCACGGGCATTGCCAAGGGTTCGGGAATGATTCATCCAAACATGGCAACGATGCTGGGTTACATTGCGACCGACGCGGCGCTGAGCCAGCCACTGCTGGAACAAATCGTACGGCATGCGGCGGAGAATACATTTAACCGCATCACCGTGGATGGAGATACTTCAACCAATGACGCGCTCATTCTGATAGGAACGGGCCAGGCCGGCAATTCGGTCATTTCGGATAATGAAAGTACCCAATTCACACAGGTGCGAAACGCGATAACCGAGGTTGCAGCATGGCTTGCGCAAGCTATCGTACGCGACGGTGAGGGAGCCACCAAGTTTATTACCGTCCGGGTGGAGGGTGGGAAGACACTGGATGAATGCAGCAAGGCTGCCTATGCCATTGCACATTCTCCGCTGGTTAAAACCGCTTTTTTCGCATCTGATCCAAATCTTGGCCGAATACTAGCGGCAATAGGTTATGCGGGCATAGAAGACCTTGACGTCAATAAATTGCAGCTCTATCTCGATGACGTTCTGGTTGCAGAAAATGGTGGCCGGGCGCGCACTTACCGGGAAGCAGATGGTCAAAAAGTAATGAAGCAAGCCGAAATCACCGTGCATGTCGTGCTCAACAGAGGGCAGGCTTCGACCACCATCTGGACATGCGATCTATCGTATGATTATGTAAAGATCAACGCGGATTATCGTAGTTAGCAAACAGGCTGCCAGGGAGCCAGCGCAACTTAATAAAGAATCACGCTGTCAGCTGACAGTCGCACACCAATCGTATGCGACTGCAGCACTTTTCATGGACAAGTTTTCTTCCGCTCTTCTCTACTGGCTTCCGATCCTGGCGAGATGGCGCAAATCGCTTACAAGCGTCTTCTACTCGCCCATTGTCTTCATGTGTTCCAGGTTGGGGTTGGTCCAATCCATCCCGGAGCCATAGTTATAGCCTGATCCAGACGACCCGGACGACCCGGATGACCCATACTTATCCCCAGACTTGCGGGAATGATGTCCATGCTTTTTCCTCATTGCGCTGGCTTCATCCTTATCGATGTACCCATCCTTGTTGGTGTCCATCTTGTCGAACATTAATTGGCAATGGGCTGCATGTTCTTCCTGGCTAACCCGCCCATCATTGTTGGTATCCGCCATAGCCATCCCGCATCGGCCCTCTCCGCGTTTCTTGTCGCCATATCCATCCGTTTTGTCCCCATATCCATCTTTCGTGTCGCCGTAGTCATGAGACCCGGCGACCATGTAGCCTTTATCGAGGGATTGCATGGCAAAAGGGTTTTCAGCCGCAGACGCAATGGATGCGGTGCCGAGCGCGGCGGCCAGTGCGGATCCCAGAGCAAGAGAAATAATTGATTTTTTACTCGGCATATTATTCATGATGTTTTTCTCCTAAATATTTTGTTTGATTTAAAGGAAACTTTCGGGAGAGCATGCAATATAAGTGCTGCATCTCATCAATGATTCCACCTTAGTTGTTTCCGTTATTTACAGTCTGTTACGATAGATACCTTAATGGCGGCACCTTGCATACGCTGGACGTAACATGCCGAATCATGACCTTCTTAGCTGAGCGGTTCCGTTCGATAGCACACATATGAACTCCATTTGAATCCATGGGCTTACATTATTCAGATCGCCACTTTTTGCTTGGGACAGTCTGAAGAAAATTGCAACATGCAAAAAGCGAAAACCGTATTTACCGGTTATATGGGATATTCGTGATGGGAGGCGGCCATGCTTCTCATCGCGCGATTGTTATAATTTGAAATTAACGTTTGGTTTGGAGACTTATGGAAGGTTGGGACAAGCTGTACGATCGGGCCGAAGCGCTGCTTTCCCGTCTTGAAGCGCTGCTGCCGGTGGGCCAGACCGACCCCAACTGGAATTCCGCCATTGCATTTCGCTGGCGAAAGTCCGGCCGTACGGGTTCCATTCAACCTGTGAACCACCCTCACCGCGTAACGTTCGATGCTTTGCAAGGCATAGAACGTCAAAAAAATCTCTTAGATCAAAATACACGTCAGTTCGTACAGGGACATCCCGCCAATAACGTATTGCTTACGGGCGCACGCGGCACAGGCAAGTCATCGCTGGTAAAAGCGATGCTGAATAAATATGCTGCCATGGGGTTACGCTTGATTGAAGTGGAAAAGCATGACCTTACCGATCTGCACGATATTGTCGAACAGATATACCAGCGCCCTGAACGCTTCCTTCTGTATTGCGACGACTTATCATTCGAGCCGGGCGACCCCGGCTATAAGGCCTTGAAAGTCGTACTCGATGGTTCTATCGCCACGGCGTCCGAAAACGTTCTTGTCTACGCGACTTCCAATCGCCGCCACTTGATGCCCGATTTCATGCGAGACAATCTGGACACCCGGCATCTGGGGGAAGAAATCCACCCAAGTGAATCGGTCGAAGAAAAGATCTCTTTATCCGAGCGTTTTGGGCTATGGGTATCCTTCTACCCGTTTGATCAAGAGCAGTACCTGGACATTGCCGGGCATTGGCTCAACCATTTCGGTATCGAAGAAATGAGCCCCCCTATACGTGAAGCGGCTCTGCAATGGGCATTGGGGCGCGGCTCACGAAGTGGGCGTGTAGCATGGCAATTTGCACGCGACTGCGCGGGAAAACAGAATCTGCCATGATTTTCGAAGAATCCGGTCATTGCCCCAGTAGATCAGCACGGGATACGCGAGCCGGATTTACGCAAATTTAAAATTTGACCGTTTGCGTAGCATGTTTCATTCATCGGTTGCTGGCCATCCACCTCACCATGCCCTCTCCCACCCATATCACTGAAGTCGCCGTTGCGGTTATCACTGCTCCTGATGGCCGTTTTCTTCTTGCGCGCAGGCCCGAGGGCAAGCCTTATGCGGGTTACTGGGAATTTCCCGGCGGCAAGGTGAACCCCGATGAACCGCTACTGCATGCGTTAAGGCGCGAATTACTGGAAGAACTGGGTATATTTGTCGAGCATGCCTATCCCTGGATCACCCGCACGTTTAACTATAGCCATGCCTCTGTCCGCCTCTACTTTTACCGTGTAGTGAAATGGCACGGCCAGCCGCAACCCCGCGAAAACCAGGAGTTGGCCTGGCAATCCGCGGCCAATGTCTGGGTTGAACCGATGTTGCCGGCAAATGCACCGGTATTGCGGGCGCTGGATTTACCGGCGATCTATGCAATAACCAACGCTGCGGAATTAGGAACGGATATTGCGCTAACCCGGATTGAACACGCATTGAAAGGGGGTGTACGGCTGTTGCAGGTACGCGAGAAGGCGATGCCGGAGAAAGCATTGAATGCTTTTATCGGCGCTTTGATTGCACTCGGTCACCGCCATGGTGCCAGAGTATTGGTGAACGGCAGCATAGACAACATCGACTTTTATCGGAAAGCCGGCGTGGACGGGCTGCATCTTGCGTCAAGACAATTGATGGACATCGCGAAACGTCCGGATGTCGAGTGGTGTGGCGCGTCTTGCCACAATGCGGAAGAGCTTTTTCGCGCTGAGCAATTAGGCATGGATTTTGCGGTGCTTGCGCCGGTACTGCCGACGTTGAGTCACCCCGGCTCTGCGACCCTAGGCTGGCAAAGATTTGCCGCACTCATCCGGGATTGCTCGATACCCGTTTATGCGCTAGGCGGGTTGCACCGGGAAGATTTAACTACGGCATGGGAACACGGCGCGCATGGCGTGGCCATGATGCGGGGTATCGGCTGAAGATTCAGCCCTGCAGAGCAAAGGAAGGTTTGCCAACCGAAGGACCCGCGGTGAAAGACACAAGGCAACAGCCTGAGGCTGAGGTAGACTGGACCAATGTTCGGATTTGTGCGGGTCATTCGTTTTGCGATAGCGCTAATTCTTCGAACTCAAGCGCTTGATCGTTATTGCTCATCCTTAAACACATCTTCGTTCGGTTTTTCCGTGTCCGTTTCCGCATCCGGAATTCGGTAGGACTCCGAAGCCCATTGCCCCAGGTCGATCATCTTGCAACGCTCTGAACAAAAAGGCCGATAACGATTGCTCGTATCCCAGACGATAATCTTGCCGCAGTGTGGGCAATTGACGATAGGTTGCTTCATAATCGTGAACCTGAAAATATCCTATCCGTTGAAACATCACCAGACCCCTTGGCTATTATGGCTTGATTGTGCGAATCAAGCCAGCTAGCAGCCTGTCGGGCTTGAAGAATCGCGGCGAAAAAATAGCTTGCGAGGGCGGATTGTGAGGATTTTAAAGGTCAATAGTTATTCCATTGGCCGAAAAAGCGGCGAAATATGAACCACCCGGACGCTTTTGCAGCCGATTTACACTAAGTCCGGCAGACTGCTGAACAGTGCCCCAGACCGCTCGCTCCGCCGGGAACATAAAATTATGTTATATGAATGTCGTAACCTCATAAATATCCACCGATGTTGCGCGGTTTCCGATTTTTGTATCAAGTCAAACTCATGGCGGATATCGTCGGAAAGAATGCGCGTAGATGCAAGTATCCCGCTCATAACCCATTGATCGATAAAAACGGTCAGGTGCGGTTTTCCACCATCCAATCAATAGTTTTTGTAATGCATATTTATTTTTCGATATGTATTATGGTAAAATGGTTAAGTTTTTTATGAGTTTTTTTAGAAGGTCCGAAATTAAAAACGGGACTGCAAAATATGGCAGATATTGAGAAAAAACAGGAAATGAACGGCAGGAGACGTTTTCTCATCGCCGCAACTTCGATTGCGGGCGGGATCGCGGGCGTTGCCGTGGCAACCCCTTTCATGATGAGCATGATGCCCAGCGAACGCGCAAAAGCGGCGGGAGCGCCGGTTGAGGTGGACATCAGCAAGGTTGAACCAGGCATGCTGCTGATGGTCGAATGGCGCGGCAAGGTGGTATGGGTATTGAATCGCACCCCTGAAATGCTGGCTAACCTGAAGAAGCTTGACGGTCAGGTATCCGATCCAAAATCGGAAAAAGACCAGCAACCCAAGTATGCACAGAATGAAACACGCTCCATCAAACCGGCGATTCTGGTAGCCGAAGGGGTCTGTACCCATCTGGGATGTTCTCCCGTATATCGCAAAGATATTGCGCCCGCGGACCTCGGTTCCGACTGGCTGGGCGGTTTTTTCTGCCCTTGTCACGGTTCCAAGTTCGATCTCGCGGGCCGCGTCTACAAAAGCGTCCCTGCGCCTACCAACCTTGTCGTCCCCCCCCACATGTATTTAAGCGATACCACCCTGTTGATCGGGTCTGATCGCAAGGAGTCCGCATAAATGAGCAAGCGATTAGCGTCCATGGTCGACTGGATAGACGCACGTTTTCCCCTGACTTCCAACTGGAAGGCTCATCTCACCGAATACTACGCGCCGAAAAACTTTAATTTCTGGTATTACTTCGGCTCGCTGGCCATGCTCGTGCTGGTGAATCAGCTTCTTACCGGCATTTTCCTCACCATGAACTACAAGCCGGACGCCAGCATGGCGTTCGCCTCGGTGGAATATATCATGCGGGACGTGGATTTCGGCTGGTTGATCCGCTACATGCACTCCACCGGCGCATCCATGTTCTTCGTGGTGGTCTATCTGCACATGTTCCGCGGGATGATGTACGGCTCGTATCGCAAGCCGCGCGAGCTTCTCTGGCTAATCGGCATGGGAATATTTTTCATGCTGATGATGCTGGCGTTTACCGGATATATCCTCCCATGGGGGCAAATGTCCTATTGGGGTGCGCAGGTGATCGTAAGCATGATCGGCGCGATTCCGGTAGTAGGCGAAACGCTCTCGAACTGGCTGCTGGGTGACTTCATGCTGTCGGATGCCGCACTCAATCGTTTCTTTGCCTATCATGTTGTGACTCTGCCCGTTTTACTCGTGACGCTGGTAGTCGTTCACATATTGGCACTGCACGAGGTCGGCTCGAGTAACCCGGATGGGATTGAAATCAAAAAATATAAAGATCCCGTAACGCACATTCCCGTCGATGGTATCCCGTTCCACCCGTACTACACCGTCAAGGATATTTTTGGCGTCATCGTGTTCCTGATCGTGTTCTGTGGAATCATATTTTTCGCACCCGAGATGGGCGGCTATTTCCTTGAATACAACAACTTCGTTCCTGCCAATACGTTGCAGACGCCTGACCATATCGCCCCGGTATGGTACTTCACGCCATACTATTCGATGCTGAGAGCGGTCACCATCAACTTCCTGTGGATAGATGCCAAGCTCTGGGGCATCGTGCTGATGGGCGGATCGGTCGCGATCTTCGCGCTGTTACCCTGGCTGGACCGTAGTCCCGTGAAGTCCATTCGCTACAAAGGCCCTATTTTCAAATTTGCCCTCACGCTTTTTGTCATCAGCGTCTTTGTGCTTGGCTATCTTGGCACCAAATCGCCCACCCCGCTGTTCACAACACTTGCGCAAATATTCACGGTCATCTACTTCGCCTTCTTTATTCTTATGCCGTGGTACAGCAAGATAGATAAAACCAAGCCTGAACCAACCAGGGTGAAAGAATGAGAAAAATAACAACTATTTTAGTTATGTTATGCTTGGCCCCGCTTGTCGCATTTGCCAGCGAGTCAACCGTAAAGCTGGATCAAGCACCGATCCGGTCGGGCGATAAGCTCTCGCTGCAACGCGGCGCCAAGACCTTTGTCAACTACTGTCTGTCGTGCCACAGCGCGGAATACATGCGCTACAACCGGCTACGCGATATCGGCCTGACCGAGACCCAGGTCAGCGACAATCTTATATTTACCGGGCAGAAAGCAGGTGAACTCATGACTGTCGCCATGAAAGCCAAAGAGGCCAAACAGTGGTTCGGGGTCGCCCCGCCCGATCTATCGGTAATCGCCCGTTCTCGTGGTGCTGATTGGCTCTATACGTATCTCCGGAAGTTTTATCGTGATGACTCTACCGCTACGGGCTGGAATAACCTTGTATTCGATAAAGCCGCCATGCCTCATGTACTCTATCAGTTGCAGGGCGAGCAATCGCTGGTGACGAGCACCGTTGACGACGGTCACGGTGGCAAGCATGAGGTAAAGGAATTGAAGCTGGATAAACCAGGTGCGCTTTCTAAAACGGAATATGAAGCCTATGTGGCCGATCTGGTGAACTTCCTGGTTTATCTAGGTGAACCGGCTGCAACCAAGCGAGTACAAATAGGAATTCTTGTGATGCTCTTCCTGTTTGGCATGCTGGCGCTTACCTACGCCCTGAAACATGAATATTGGAAGGACATTCATTGATTATTTCCCGTTACGAAAGATGCACCCAGCTCGTTTGCGCTGAAAGTAACCAAATATGATGACGTTATACTCAGCAACCACCTGCCCTTTCAGTCACCGCTGCCGTATTGTGCTGTACGAGAAGGGCATGGATTTTCAGATCATCGATGTCGACCTGCATAACAAGCCGGAAGATCTGGCGATAATGACGCCCTACAGCCGGGTTCCCGTGCTGGTAGAGCGTGATCTTATCCTGTACGAATCCAACATCATCAATGAATATATTGATGACCGGTTTCCTCATCCACAACTGATGCCCGCCGACCCGGTCATGCGGGCTCGTGCGCGATTATTCCTGCATCGTTTTGAGCAGGAGCTTTTTTGCCATATTGACACGGTCGAACATGGAAATCCGAAAACCGCGGATAAAGCACGCGCGGCGATTCGCGATAACCTGACCGTGATTGCACCCGTATTTGCCAAGCAGAAACACATGTTGGGGGATGAATTTTCTATGCTGGATGTGGCGATCGCACCGCTGTTATGGCGATTGGATCATTATGGCATTCAGCTACCCAAACAGGCTGCACCGTTGTTGAAATACGCCGAACGGTTGTTTAGCAGGCCCGCCTTCATTGACGCACTCACGGCCTCCGAGAAGGCAATGCGAAAGTGAAGGAACTGTCAACCAAGCCCTATTTGATTCGCGCCATCTACGAATGGTGTTCAGATAGCGGCCTGACGCCCTATCTGTCTGTTAAAGTAGATGCCCAGACACGCGTACCGAATAATTTCGTGAAAGATGGTGAAATCATACTTAACATCAGCTCCGATGCCGCACATCATCTTACTCTAGGTAACGATGCGATCCAGTTCTCCGCCCGGTTTAGCGGTGTCTCACGCGAAATTTCTGTTCCGGTTGGCGCAGTTCAGGGAATATTTGCCAAAGAGACCTCGCAGGGCGTTCTTTTCACCCTTGAGGGCGACGCCAGCACAACGCAGGCAGACGCTAGTATTGAAGAACCGGCCAAGTTACCCCCACCCGAAGGTACGTCACCCTCCACGGGTGACAAGCGTCGCTTTCAGATCGTAAAATAGTCCGCATTATTTATCAGTTCCTTGAGGGTTTGCTACCCTGCCCCCCAGTCTCTATAATTGCACCCGCGCCGGCATAGCTCAGTTGGTAGAGCAGCTGATTTGTAATCAGAAGGTCCCGAGTTCGACTCTTGGTGTCGGCACCAAATAACAATGGCTTATAGAGTTTATCTATAAGCCATTGTTATTCCTTATATTTCTCCGTTATTTCATGATCAACCGAATCTAACCCGTTAATTTCGCTCGAACCTATCGGTTACATTCCGCCAGTTGAAGCTGAGGTAAACTATTATCAACAACTGGTCGAAAGGACTACGGTAGAAGTCTAACTTAAACCAAACAGCCTCCAATGAAACTCGGGGCGATTAAGATACGCTGGATGCGGAGGGGTTTATCAGGCTCCTTCGGACATATGCAGGAATGAGAGCTTAGCAAATAACCAACAAAACATGGTTTAGACGTTGAAAGGTGAGTTCATTGACAAAGCAATAGCTTGTTGTAATTCTTAGATACGGCTCCGCTATGCTTTCCATCTGGACCATAGTACCGATCTTCACGGGCACAGCCGCTCTTTGGCGTCGCAGAAAATGCCGTTGACACACCAAATTTAGTCAGATCAAGTCATTTTTTGAAAACAACTGGACCGCGGCTCTCTTGCCGAGATCCTATCGGTTATGCGCTACTATGCATATCAATGCGAGCTGTACGAATCTATGAGAATATTTGTATATCTCTTCAAAACAAGAATCCCATTCCCGCACTATCAAGATAAAAATTAAAAATGAATATTTATCTTATTTATAGTGTGACAGCGCTAGGAATCTTTCTCTCTCTCTTCTGGATGTTTTTCATATTCCGGGGGCGATCCATCCCTGGTACGCATACAATTACTTGGGGAAAGATTGAAATTAAAACCACTACCGTCCTCGGCGTTTTAACTGCGTCTTTGGCCACTGCAGTACTCCCACTAAGCATGCAATTTTATATGCAAGTTAACAAGCACAGCTTCTCTTCCGAAACGCTCGCGAACAAACAACTCCTAGAAGGGGAATGGTTATTTAAATCAAGCTACGAAAAATATTATGATGAACCAAAGCCTAATCTGTTATTTGGCAAGGGAAACGCAGTTATGCTTTGGAAGCATGATCAGAAGCGATATGACATTTATCTTAGCTATGGAGTTCATCGTTCGGGAGGAGCAGAACTTCTCTCCAGCGATTCTGATCTTCTTGCCGCCACCATTAAGGGTTTGTTATTTGTGGACGAAGAAGGAGCTCTCCCGCCACAGAATTTTACGATGGGCGATTTTGTTATTCTTACGAGGCTGCATTTTAAGAGCTATCCCCCGAGCATGCGGACTTATCAGTTTACAAATTGCTATGTAGGAAAAAAGACTCAAACTCATGTAGATACTATAAGGTGTGATTTCGAAACACCACAAACAAAATCAAAAGTAGAATTTACTTGGAATGGACCCCTCCATTAAACTGCATATAGACCCCCTTAGTTTTTGATACAACATAATCCGATCGCGGGCGCGGAAATATCTTCCCTATTACCTGTTTACTGCTTATCACAGGCCATGCCAACCGCCTGCACGCTCCCATAGACTTTTCTATGCAAGATTTCTATGGCAAGACTTCTAGCCACACGCATTGAACGTAAGAGCCACTATCTGATCCGCAGCCAACAAGGCGGCGACAGTGACGACTGCAGCGATCACCGCTGCAGTCAGGGCCATTCCCAGAACGCTCCGACATACACTGACGCTGGATTAACGGTTGGGGAATTTACCAGCTTTCGTAATATTGAAAAGGGCACAGATCTGGCGTTTATTTCGCCGACTCGTATTTAGCCTGTCAACTTGGAACCAACGAAAACACAAATGGCTTGTTGCGAAGATATTTTCCCAAAAGACTCAGACTTTAGAAATGTAACCCCCGAAAAACTTGCGGCCGCTGTGAAAATACTGAATTATCGACCCCGCAAGTGCTTCGGCTATCGGATTCCTCATGAGGTCTTCCTTGAGGCTAGACGTGGAACGGTTGGAAATGAATTCACCGCTATCTGCACAAAATAGGGGAACATTCATTCACAGTTCAACAATCAATGGCAAATTTACTTTTCGGATCATTACCCTTGGCACATAATAAGAACGTCAACCATAGCTAATTGCTCTGCGTTAACTGTTTTGACTTATGTAATTTAAGAGTCATAAAATCAGGTAATTAAGAAATAATGTAGTTATTTCGAGCTTTGCAACAACAAGAGGGGAATAAAAATGGCTGGGAAATTCGAGATTTATAAAGATAAAGCGGGTGAATTCAGATTCAGATTGAAAGCAAGCAACGGGCAAACTATCCTTGCAAGCGAAGGTTACGAGGCTAAAGCCGGTTGCATCAACGGCATAGCATCCGTCAAAAAAAACGCTCCTGACGATGTGCGCTATGAGCGCAAAACAACCGAAAGCGGTAAATTCAGGTTCAACCTTAAATCAGGGAATCATCAGATAATCGGCACGAGCGAGTCTTATGAATCAGAATCTGCTCGGGATAACGGCATCGAGTCAGTCAAGAAAAACGCACCCGATGCTTCGATAAGCGATACCACGGGGTGATGTGGAAGGGCTTCCATCAGGAAGCCTTCCCATTCGCTCACCGGATTGGGAAACAGGCTGCATGTAGCCGGCGCTAGCGCGATGTAACCAGTCTGTTGGACTACCCATGTGGATGATTTGTGATGCTTGGTTGTTGCATGGTTGGGTTGTGATTTACAGTCATCAAAAAACCCGCTTGAAGCGGGTTTTTTGAGACGTGAACGTGGAATTTCCTATATTGCCAGTACAAAACCAATAATGACCCCCACTACGATTTTTGCCACTATATTGTCTTTTAGCCAGGCCTCGACCTTTTGGGTGAAAACGGGACGATTTTTTTCCGACAGGACCGAATCAAGTACCTTGCTTGGCCACGCCATATCGTCAGGCTGACAGTCCCGTTCCTCTGGCTTACCAAAATTCCTTACCAAATACACTGCCAATCGCTCGGCGATCCAGCCCGACGCATATAATGCCGCCGCAACAAGAAGAAAGTAGGGAAGTGCAATAAGGAACTTGATAGATTTGTCCGCATATTGCTCCATCAAGGGATACCCAAAACTATTCAGCGAGACGAAAATCACCCATAACATCGGGAGAAATAAACAAATCATCAGAATATGAAAAAAAGCCTGTTTCATAGCTCCCCCTTCTCTTTTGGACTCTAAACAAGTATCAAAGAATTGTTACTTCAGGAATAGCCTAGTAAGTCAGCCGAATTCATCAATTAAGTACCCGTCTCATGGCTATATTACGTCCCGTATGATTATGAGCCGTATACGCAGCCTTGCGGTTCCCATATGTTATGCACTAGACTGCCATAAGATATGTGAAGAAGACGTCACATAAATGTGATTAACTTGTTAACAATTGAAATTAATTGGCAAACGGAAGACATGACTGTCTGAGATACAGGCACAGGCCGGCTTTTGCGAGCTGCCTGCCTGGGTTAATTGCGCTTGGCTAGCGCTTGCTTGATTTGCTCTAAATCCTGCTGAATTTGTTCCACTGAT
This sequence comes from Nitrosospira sp. Nsp1, assembly GCF_900100985.1. NCBI lineage: Bacteria > Pseudomonadati > Pseudomonadota > Betaproteobacteria > Nitrosomonadales > Nitrosomonadaceae > Nitrosospira > Nitrosospira sp. Nsp1. The sequence goes on along the minus strand of NZ_FMUF01000023.1, from coordinate 29,531 downwards.
GCAGCCAGATAGATAAGGCCGAGGTAAAGATTATATTTTTCCGGCTGGGCTTGCTCGTCACCATACAAATTAAGATTTTCCACAAACATTCTTTTCGCATCCGAGGCAACCGACATGTTAGATCTCCGGTACTATGAATAGTTGATGGGTTTGAGGTTCAATTCAGAATGGGCCTTCAATCACCCGCCAAATGACCTATCCTGTCGCTTGAACCAGGACAGGGCATTCTCAAAATGCTGAGGCTGGAAATCCGGCCAGTATTCGTCCCGAATATAGAAATCAGCATAAACCGATTGCACCGGCAGAAAGCCGCTCAGGCGACGCCCTCCTCCCCATCTTACAATGAGATCCAGGCGCGAAACGTCGTTTGAACGCAAATTGCCATCTTTAAGGCCTCCCAGATCCCATTCCCAGCCATAGTTGATAAGCAAATTGACTTTCATGCCCGTACCTTGCCGCGTCCTGAACTCTTCCAGCACGGTGGGAAACTGTGCTGAAGTCTCATCGCCTACAACAAGCAGGGCCGCTCCCCTACGCGCAATTTCAAAAGCAAATGCCACGGACGCATCGGTAAAAGCAAGTTTCTGAGCCTTGGGCCGTTTGGTATTGTCTTGTGTAAAACAATAAATAGACGCTTCATCTATTCCGCGATCTTTGCATATTTCGTATAAGGTGAGTCCCGGGTCGATGCCGCAACCATATCCATCCTCTTTAGGCAGGCCGCGATTCTGGGCCCAGCGGCGATTACCATCGGGAATGAAGCCGATATGACGTGGCATACGGTTTTTTGCCATTTATATCCTTATACAAACATTCAAGATTGCGCGGCAGGGCGCTGAAATTATATCTTTTTTTTCGCTTCCTCTGCCAGATACAGCCAGGTATCGACCACTGTATCAGGATTCAGCGATAGGCTTTCGATTCCTTCTTCCATCAGCCATCGCGCCAAATCCGGATGATCGGATGGGCCTTGGCCGCATATCCCAACGTATTTATTCGCTCTGCGGCATGCCTGAATAGCCATCCGCAGCAGCGCCTTCACCGCCGGATCACGTTCGTCGAAGGATTCGGCGACGAGGCTGGAATCGCGGTCCAACCCAAGAGTGAGTTGTGTCAGATCATTGGACCCAATGGAAAAACCATCGAAGTACGCCAGGAATTGATCCGCCAGCAGCGCATTGGAGGGAATCTCACACATCATGATGAGCCGCAATCCGTTCTCGCCGCGCTTCAAGCCGTTCTCTTCAAGCAGCTCTATCACTCGCCTGGCTTCAGCCAATGTCCGCACGAAGGGAACCATGATTTCCAGATTGGTAAGACCCATTTCAATTCGTGCTTTTTTCAATGCTAGGCATTCCAGTTTGAAACAATCACCAAAGTCTGCTGCAACATAGCGCGAAGCGCCACGAAAGCCCAGCATGGGGTTTTCTTCAGTGGGCTCATACTGTTGCCCGCCAATAAGACTGGAATATTCATTGGACTTGAAGTCGGACAGACGGACAATGACGGGTTTGGGAAAAAATGCGGCGCCCAGCATGGCGACGCCCTCTGTCAACTTCTCCACATAGAAGCTGACCGGATCGGGGTACCCTGCGCTTTGGTTTTCCACTTGCTGTTTCAAGTCCCGTGGAAGATCGGGATAATGCAGCACCGCTTTGGGATGTATGCCGATCATGCGAGCGATGATGAACTCCAGCCGCGCGAGCCCTACGCCATCATTCGGTAGCCGCTGAAATCCAAACGCCAGTTCGGGGTTGCCTACATTCATGGTGATCTTGACCGGCGGCTTCGGCATGCTTTGGAGCACGAGATCGGTTACTTCAATTTCCAGGACACCGCGGTAGATATGGCCGGTATCGCCCTCCGTGCAAGATACCGTGACCATCTCGTTTTCTGTCAATAAACTGGTCGCGTTACCACAGCCCACCACCGCCGGAATACCCAACTCACGTGCAACGATGGCGGCATGGCAAGTCCGGCCACCGCGATTGGTCACAATGGCCGAAGCGCGCTTCATTACAGGTTCCCAATCGGGATCGGTCATGTCGGTCACCAGAACGTCACCGTCCCGCACGCGCGACATTTCGCTGGCGTTCAGGATCAGGCGCACCGGTCCACTGCCTATCTTCTGGCCAATGGCGCGCCCTGAAGCCAACACATCCGACTTTCCCTTCAAGCGATAGCGCCGCAGCGTATCCACCCCGGCCAGCGCCTGCACTGTCTCGGGCCGAGCTTGCAATATATAGAGCTTGCCGTCCAGGCCATCCTTGCCCCATTCGATATCCATCGGCCTCTGATAATGCCGCTCGATGACAACCGCGTGGCGGGCCAACTCCTCCACCTCCGCATCGGTAATGGAAAACTTCCTGCGCTCGGCCTCTTCCACATCCAGAGTTTCCACCGAACGACCGGTGTCCTTGCCTGTTGCAAATTGCATCTTGATGAGCTTGGAGCCGAGGTTGCGCCTTAGAATTGCAGGTTTCCCTTGCGCCAGCGTACGTTTATAAACGTAGAATTCGTCCGGATTCACCGCACCTTGGACCACGGTTTCACCGAGTCCATAAGAGGCTGTAATGAAAACCACTTCATCAAAACCGGATTCGGTATCCAGCGTGAACATCACGCCGGCGGCGCCGATGTCGCTGCGAACCATCCGCTGCACGCCGACGGATAGCGCTACTTCGGAATGAATAAAACCCTTGTGCACGCGATAAGAAATAGCACGGTCGTTGTAGAGTGACGCAAACACGTCCTTGACCGCCTTCAGCAAATTGTCCAATCCATGGATATTAAGAAAGGTTTCCTGCTGTCCCGCAAATGAAGCGTCTGCCAGATCTTCGGCGGTTGCCGAGGAACGCACCGCGACGGAAATCCCCCTCTCCCCCGCATCGCGCAGCATTTTGTCGTAAGCGACCGAAATTTCTTTTTCCAGACGCGGCGGTATCGGCGTGTCGACTATCCAGCCGCGAACCTGCGCGCCAGCCGCTGCCAGCGCCTTGATATCTCCGGTATCAAGCGCCGAGAGCCTCTTTTCAATACGCTGCGTCAGCCCGCCTTGATCCAGAAAATCGCGATAGGCATCAGCGGTCGTTGCAAAACCACCGGGAACCCGGACGCCTGCCTCGGCCAGCTGGCTGATCATTTCTCCCAAGGACGCATTCTTTCCTCCGACACTGCTCACATCGGTCATGCGCAACTCATCAAACCATAACACGTATCGTGAATCGTTCAATTTCTGCTCCTGTTTTAGTGGTCAGAATTGCGTGAATCGCGCCGGGATAACGATTGTGTTATACGCTAAAAAGCGATATTTTGACCAGTCGAAATTATTGTTATCGATGAACCGCTGATAAATGTCAACCCTAACGAAGCCACCCCGGCGAACCGCGTTTTTCCTCTCGGACCGAACGGGTATTTCTGTCGAAACGCTGGGGCATAGTCTTCTCAGGCAGTTCGAAAACGTGCCGTTTGAGGAAATTGCCCTACCCTATCTTGATACCCGAGAAAAAGTTGCAACCGCTGCCGGGCAAATCAGTGCGCGGGCTAACGCCGATGGGGTGCGCCCTCTGGTATTCAGTACATTCGTAAATCCGGAATTCCGGCTCATTCTTGGCACTGTCAACGCGCTGCATCTGGATTGCTTCAGTATTTTTATCGACCAGATGGAGGCTGAGCTTGGCGTACGTTCGTCGCATGTCGTGGGCCTTTCCCATCGGGTCGATAGCGCCGTCGATCACCTTCCGCGCATCGAGGCAATAAAATATACCCTTGAGCACGACGATGGCCTTTCCCGGAAGAATTGGCGCAAAGCGGATATTACCCTGATAGGTGTTTCACGTACCGGCAAAACCCCCACCTGCCTCTATCTTGCGCTGCAATATGGTATTTTTGCCGCAAATTATCCACTCATCCCCGAGGACTTCAGCCGCTTGGGGCTACCAGCCCAGCTCAAGGATATTCGCCACAAGCTGTACGGCTTTACCATCGATCCCGCCCGACTGCACCGCATACGTAGCGAACGCAAACCCGACAGCGAGTACGCCTCTCTCAAGAACTGCCAACATGAAGTACGTGAAGCAGAAATGCTGATGCGACGGGAAGGGATCTCCTACCTCGATGCAACCAGCAAATCCATCGAAGAACTCGCAACCGCGGTATTGCACCAGGCAAAATTGGAGCGGAAGATTTATTGAGGAATACTTTCTGTCTTGCACACTCCTACGGTTCTTCAGAGAAAGTTGCCTTGCCTTGCCGGGGCTTGACCAGGAGTTTGCATGGCGCTTTCACGCCGCAGGGCGTGAGCCGGTTCCTTCCATTCTTCCGTCATGACGATATTTTGAGAGCAGCGACTTGACGTCCCCATCTTCCGACACCTCGTTTGCCGATACCTTCAGCGTGCGATCATCCGGGTACAAATCGGAAATTGCAACGATCGACATGGCTGCCAGTTCCCATTCTTTCCTCGCAAACCCATTGTCGCTATCTCTGAAATCCGCATTGGCGTATACCGATCTCGGCCTGTCCGCTCTCAAACTCATCTGATAGAGAATATATCCGATAATAAACAGGATAATGCCGGCAGCGAACAATTCCCTGAGAAAATATACGATACCCAGGACAAACGATGTCAGGTATAAAATCACGCTGTTACGCTGCTTCTTCCATGACGTAGCAGGATAGGCGAATGCCATCCAGTATTTCACGATATAAGCGGTTAGATCCTCCGCGTTGTCCCACTTGTCAGCAAGAATTTTCGTTATTGCCGAGGTCGGTATCTCGGGCCTGGTGATCAGTGCCTGCGGTGCCACGATAATTGCATAAAGCGTCGGCAGGATGGCGCCCCAATAAACAGCATATATCTGATTCAGCGAAAATGAAGCAAAAATTGCGATGGCATTGATGAGAAGTATCATCAAACCTCCCTCTTGTATTTATACTCGTTCGCACTCGCAGACAACCTATGATGACCAACCTGATCTGATCAGCATGACCAGTTCCAGTCGCGGATCTCGGGCATATCCTCACCATACTGCCTGATATACCACGCGTGCTCGATCAATTTATCCCGCATCAATTGCTTGAGATAGGCGCCCTTATAACCCAGAGCGGGTACGCGGTCGACCACGTCCATTACCAGATGAAAACGGTCCAGGTCATTGAGCACGGTCATGTCAAACGGAGTCGTCGTTGTGCCCTCTTCCTTGTAACCTCGAACATGCAGATTTTCATGGTTGGTCCGACGGTACGTCAAGCGGTGAATGAGCCACGGGTAGCCGTGATAAGCAAAAATTATGGGCTTGCAGGTAGTGAACAGCGTGTCGAAATCGCGGCCGGATAGGCCATGCGGGTGCTCCTCTTTCGGCTGTAGCGTCATCAGGTCCACTACATTTATCACCCGTATCCTCAACTCAGGAACGTGATGGCGCAGCAGGTCGACCGCTGCAAGGGTTTCCAGGGTGGGGACATCGCCGGCACAGGCCAGCACCACATCCGGTTCGCCATCCTGATCGTTGCTTGCCCAGGCCCAGATACCGATGCCGGCAGTACTGTGCGTGATTGCGGCATCCATATCCAGCCACTGTAGCGCAGGTTGCTTCCCCGCCACGACAACGTTGATATAATTGCGCGAGCGCAGGCATTTATCGGTGATGACCAGCAACGTGTTGGCATCCGGCGGAAGATAGACGCGGATGATATCCGCTTTCTTGTTTACCACGTGGTCTATGAATCCAGGGTCCTGATGCGAAAAACCGTTGTGATCCTGCCGCCATACATGCGATGTCAGAAGATAATTAAGCGAGGGGATTGGCCTGCGCCAAGGGATTTGCTTGGTGACCTTGAGCCATTTGGCATGCTGATTGAACATGGAATCAATGATGTGAATGAATGCTTCATAGCATGAAAACAAGCCGTGCCGGCCAGTCAGCAGGTAACCTTCGAGCCAGCCCTGGCATGTATGCTCGGAGAGAATTTCCATCACGCGCCCATCCGGAGAAAGATTCTCATCTTCCGGCAGGATTCGCGCCACCCAGGTTCGAGCCGTTACTTCGAACAAAGCACCAAGGCGATTTGAACTGGTTTCATCCGCTCCCATCACGCGGAAGTTACGGCTGTCCAGGTTGAGTTTCATGACATCGCGTAAAAATTTCCCCATCTCCCGCGTGGCTTCGCCTACTACGGACCCTGGCGTGGGCACAGCAATGGCGTAATTACGGAAATCCGGCATTTCCAGGTCTTTCAGCAGTTGGCCGCCGTTGGCATGGGGATTTGCGCCCATTCGCCGCTCGCCCTGCGGCGCCAGCGCTGCCAACTCCGGTACCAATGTTCCCCTGTCATCGAATAACTCTTCCGGCTTGTAGCTTTTCATCCAGTCTTCAAGCAGCTTCAGATGCCATGACTTTGAACCGATCTCCGCAAACGGCACCTGGTGCGAGCGCCAAAAATCCTCGACCTTCTTGCCATCAACCTCTTCCGGGCCAGTCCACCCCTTGGGGCTGCGCAAAATAATCATCGGCCAGCGCGGGTATGTCGTTACGCCGTTGCTACGCGCCTCCTGCTGAATTGCCCTGATCTTGTCGATCACGACATCCAGCGTAGCCGCCATCGTCTGATGCATGGGTTCCGGATCGGACCCATCGACGAAATGAGGCTCATAGCCATAGCCTGCGAATAGTCTCTCCAACTCTTCGTGGCTGATGCGCGCGAGCAGCGTGGGGCCCGCAATTTTATAGCCATTCAGGTGCAGGATCGGCAGCACCGCGCCATCATGGGCCGGATTCAGAAATTTGTTGGAATGCCAGGCGGCGGCAAGCGGTCCGGTTTCAGCTTCGCCATCCCCCACCACGCACGTCACGATCAGATCCGGGTTGTCGAAAGCCGCCCCGAAGGCATGCGACAGTGAGTAACCCAGTTCACCGCCTTCATTAATCGAGCCCGGCGTTTCCGGCGCCACATGGCTGGGAATGCCGCCGGGAAACGAGAATTGCTTGAATAGCCGTTGCATGCCTTTGGCATCGCGGGAAATGTGGGGATAGAATTCGCTGTAGCTGCCCTCGAGCCACGTATTCGCGACCATGGCCGGTCCGCCGTGGCCGGGCCCGGCTATATAGAGCATATTCAGGTCATATTTTTTTATGACACGGTTCAGATGTACATAAATAAAATTAAGCCCGGGTGTCGTGCCCCAATGGCCAAGTAATCGGGGCTTGATATGCTCAAGCGCGAGCGGCGCCTTGAGTAAAGGGTTGTCCAGCAGATAGATTTGTCCGACGGAGAGATAATTCGCCGCACGCCAGTATGCGTTCATCTTGCGCAGATCATCTGCTGAGAGCAGCTTATTTTCAGGTGTGCTTATCGGCCGGGTTTCGCTCATGGTTTTCTCCTGCAATCGTTAATCCGCTTCGCATTTCATTAAAGCGTCCGCCTCGCGCGCCAGGATAACCGCCTCATTTACGGGTGTAACCCAGACCTCAATCCGGCTGAAAGGGCTGCTGATGCATGACATTCCACTGGCACCGTAATTTTTTTGGGTATCGACTTCAATTCCGCACCAACCCATGCCGGTCAAAATCTTTTCCCTCACTTCCGGCACGTTCTCGCCCACGCCGCCTCCAAAAATGATGGCTTCGGCGCCGCCCAATACTGCAAGATAAGCGCCCACATATTTACGTGCCCGGTAACAGTATAAATCCACCGCCAGTCGCGCAAGCTCATCCGGAGATCGTAACAACTCACGTATATCGGCGCTGATCCCGGAAACACCCAACAGGCCCGAGCGCGCATTGAGAAATCGATCCAGTTGCTGCGGTGTCAGGTTTTCCTGACGCTGGAGAAATGTGGTAAGACCCGGATCTATATCGCCTGAGCGCGTCGCCATCACGAGCCCCTCCAAGGGTGAAAATCCCATTGAAGTATCTCGCGGCAATCCGTCATCGGTCGCCGTGATCGAACAACCAGCCCCGAGTTGCATCGAAATTATTCTCGCACTTCGCAAAGAACCCGGTTGAAGCGCCTGCCAGCTTTGCCACATCGATTTATGCGCCAGCCCATGAAAGCCATACCTGCGCAACCCATGCTTCTCAGCAAGCTCATGCGGAATAGCATAAGCTCGCGCAGTTTCCGGCAGAGCCGTAAAAAACGCGGTATCAAACACCGCGACCTGGACAATGTCCTTCAACACCTCGCGGGTTGCGCGTATCCACCGCAGCGCGACGGGGTTGTGAAGTGGCGCCAGCAGCGCCAATCGCTCGATCTCCTGCTCGACTTTCCTGTCGATCAGGCATGGCGCGGTAAGATTCATACCGCCGTGAACCACTCGATGCGCTGCCACGGTGATTCCTCCGAGTGCATGTGTCTGCATGAATTCTTTCAGTTCGCCCGATGGTTCGCCAACGGAAAGATCGTGACGTATGCTCGCCACCTCTGTGAACGTGTCGCCATCGCGAACGAAGACCGCCAGGCGAACTGATGAACTGCCGGTATTAACGGTCAATATGGTTGTGGTCATGGGCTCAAAAACGTATCGCCAGTCGCGAGCCTTGGGAATGATCGAGACTGGACATCAGGCAACTTGATTCTCTGATTAAACACGATTGTGCATGGGAGTCTGTACGCCAGATCACATATGACACCCTGTTTCGATCCCAGCCATAATCCGCAGTGCTTCGGAACAACTGTTCAGGCTAAGGTTTGCATCACTGCCGACAGCGATAAATCCTCGTATCAAAATAGTAAGTGACAAGATTGCACTTACAGCATCGCTAGCGGTCAGAACATTGATGCCGACAATCATCGATCGCTCGCTAAAATCAGCCATGTCTTTCGATGCTGTTCCCTTATCCGGGCAGCGACATGACGAGATTGTGATTAACGTTGGCAAACGCTTTCAGACAGGCGTATCCGATGCAATTTATGGAACATCCAGGTGAATCGATAATGCTATACTCTTCCTTTCACCCGTCCTCTCAGGAGACCATCATGAAGAAAATATTGACCCTGCTGACTCTGGCCATTTTAAGCTTCGGACTGGCCGCCTTTGATGCCGAAGCAAGACGCTTTGGCGGCGGCAAGAGCATCGGCAAGCAACGTGAAGCCATCAGCCCGCAAACGCCTCCAAAATCGGCGCAAACACCCCCCGCTGCGTCGGCACCAGCCGCGGCGGGCAATAGGTGGATGGGCCCGCTGGCTGGATTGGCCGCGGGAGGATTGCTGGCAGCATTATTCATGGGTGGCGCATTTGAAGGCATCAATATGATGGATGTGTTGATGCTGGCTGCGCTGATGGCTGCGGTTTTCTTCGTTGTGCGCATGATGCGCAAGCCGCGGCAGGAACACTCGGCACGGCCGATGCAGTATTCGGGCATGGGAGCAGACACCGGCAGTAGCGGAACCGCGACGGCGACAGAACACGCAACGGCACCGGGGAAAAGTACGGCAGCACCAGCCCAGGCACAAGCTGTTGCCAGCCAAACCGCGAATATTCCCGCGGACTTCCAGGTCGAGCCATTCCTGCGCAATGCAAAAACGTCATTCATCCGCTTGCAAGCAGCCAATGATGCACGAGACCTGAGCGACATCCGTGAATACACTACGCCGGAAATGTTTGCGGAGATCAGCATGCAGATCACCGAACGCGGCAATGAACCTCAAAGAACCGAGGTGATGGGCATCAATGCGGAACTGCTTGAGGTGGTTACCGAAAACAACACGGCCATTGCCAGTGTCCGGTTCAACGGGCAACTGCGGGAGTCATCCAATCCACCGGAAGCGTTTGATGAAATCTGGCACGTGCAGAAGAATATCAAGGATCCTGAATCCGTCTGGCTGTTGGCAGGAATTCAGCAAGTCTCATAGATCCGGCCGCAATGCTGGCATCCGTTGCGATAGCCCCGCTTAACCACTTGTTGCGTGGCGAGAACTGGGCGCGCAAGCGGTTGCAGCTTCATGCAGGCAGGACGGCACGTTTTCGCATCCCTCCCTTCCCTGATCTCGCCCTGACCATCCAGGCCAGCGGCGAGGTTTCGGCGGCGGCAAAGGGCGCGCTCGATGACGCCACCTTGACGCTTATTCCAGGTTTATTGCCACGCTTGCTTGCCCATGACGAAGATGCCTATCGCGAAGTCAGGATTTCGGGCGATAGCGAGTTTGCGGAAGAAATTCTCCTTATCGGAAAGAGCCTGCATTGGGATGTGGAGCAGGATATAAGCGGTGTAATGGGAGATATCCTCGCGCATCGGGTGGTGAGAGCCGGCGAAGGCCTGATGCACTGGCAAGTTGAAACCGCACGTAATTTATGGCAGACGCTGGCGGAATATCTGACGGAAGAGCAGCCATTGCTTGCAAAATCAATGGATATGCACGAGCTTATTCATGAGATAAACACATTACGGAGCCATGCCGCAAGTCTGGAAATGCGCGTGAACGCGTTGGATCGCTAAAAAGTCGGCCTCACGACAAACAAAATTGAGAAGATTACAGACGTACCACCATTCCTTGGCATAAATGCGTTTCTTTCGCCTTCTCAAAATACTCTCGGTAGCATTTCGTTTTGGCCTGGATGAATTTTTTCTGGGCCACGAGCGGCTTCGGCTTCTGCGGCCTGTTGTCAAGGCGGCAACGTTCTGGCGGCGGTTGGATAGAGCGCGAGGCGAGCGCCTGCGCCTTGCTCTGGAAACCCTGGGGCCTATATTCGTCAAGTTCGGCCAGATGCTTTCGACTCGCCGGGATCTTCTGCCGCAGGATATCGCCGATGAACTGGCCAAGCTGCAAGATCAAGTCCCGCCGTTTCCCTCCAGTCTCGCCATCAAGACGCTGGAGCAGATCTATGGAAAACCGGTCACCGAAGTCTTTCTGGTCTTTGATGCAGAACCGGTAGCCAGTGCATCCATCGCACAGGTTCATCTGGCGGTGCTGCATGACGGAACGGAAGTTGCGGTCAAGGTGCTGCGACCGGGCATCGCTCCCATTATCGCGCATGACGTGGCATTGATGGATTCCGGCGCTTTGCTGGTCGAAGCGCTGTGGCCCGACGGCAAGCGGCTTAAACCGCGTGAGGTGGTGACCGAATTTGCCCGGCACCTGGATGACGAGTTGGATCTCATGCGCGAGGCAGCGAACTGCAGTCAGCTGCGGCGTAATTTTCTGGATTCTCCATTGCTGTTAGTGCCCGAAGTTTACTGGGATTATTGCTATTCCGGCGTTATGGTGATGCAGCGCGTAAAAGGCATACCCATCAGCCAGGTGACGAAACTACGCGAGCAGGGAGTCGATATTCCAAGACTTGCCAGAGTCGGTGTGGAAATATTTTTTACTCAGGTATTTCGGGACGGTTATTTCCACGCCGATATGCATCCAGGCAATATTTTTGTTGGTCAGGACGGGCGTTACATCGCGGTCGATTTCGGCATAATGGGAACGCTCACCGACGAGGACAAAAATTATCTGGCGCAGAATTTCCTGGCATTTTTTCGGCGCGACTACAAGCGTGTGGCCGAAGCGCATGTGGAGGCGGGGTGGGCACCGAAGAATACTCGCGTTGATGATTTCGAAACTGCGATTCGTGCCGTATGCGAACCCATCTTTGACAAGCCGCTGAAGGAGATTTCCTTTGGCCGTGTGCTGCTGCGGCTGTTCCAGACGTCGCGCCAGTTTAATGTTGAAATCCAGCCGCAGCTGGTAATGCTGCAAAAAACCCTACTGAATATCGAAGGGCTGGGGCGCGACCTCGACCCCGATCTCGACCTGTGGACGACGGCGAAGCCCTACCTGGAAAACTGGATGGCCGAACAGCTTGGCTGGCGCGGACTGACTCGGCGGCTAGCCAAGGAAGCATCGAGCTGGGCAGTCATCATGCCGCAGTTTCCACGCTTGCTGCATCAGATTTTAAATGAAAATCGCGCACATGCGATGGACGAAAAAATAACCGAAATACTCACCGAACAAAAACGCCAAAGCCGCTTGTTCGCTGCCATTGCAGCGACACTGGCTGCATTGCTGCTGTGGCAGACATGGCACTGAAACGCTGGCAACCTGTCGGACTTGAAGAATCGCAACGAAAAAGTGACTGGGTAAGGGCAGATTTTTGCGGATTTTAAGGCCAATAGTTATTCTATTGGCCGAAAAAAGCGGCTAAATATGAACCAGCCAGATGCTTTTGCAGCCGATTTCCTTTAAGTCCGACAGGCTGCTCCAGGTCTCCAGGCTTCTTTGTACGCGCGGGTTGTCGTCCCGGCAAATCTCCCGCATTCACCGCCGGCCCTACTCTGCCTATACTTCGGCCAACCCTGTAAGCATATCGATCCATGTCGATCTCGGGAGCGGCAGGCGGAACAAATTTTGGTAAAATTCCGGTCTTTTGTCTTTTAACCGGCACGACAATGGCACTACTTGAAATCCGTAATGTCACGCGGCGCTTTGGCAGCTATACCGCGGTCGATAATGTCAGCATCAGTGTAGAGGCGGGTGAATTCTTCACGCTGCTGGGGCCATCGGGTTGTGGAAAAACGACGCTCCTGCGAATGATAGCCGGGTTTGATCTTCCGGACTCGGGCCAAATCCTGCTGGACGGAAGAGACATGGTCGGCACGCCGCCGGAAAAACGCCCGGTCCATACCGTATTTCAAACATATGCGCTGTTCCCGCATATGACCGTAGCGGACAATATTGCGTTTCCGCTCAAGATGGCCGGCAAAAAAACACATGAAATAAAAACCAGAGTAGCGGATGCCCTGGACAGCGTACGCCTGTCGAATTTCGGTAACCGTTTCCCTAATGAATTATCAGGTGGGCAGAAACAGCGAGTGGCATTTGCCAGAGGGTTGGTCAACCGCCCCCGGTTGTTGCTGCTGGACGAACCATTGGGCGCACTCGATGCCAAATTGCGCGAGGAAATGCAGATGGAGTTGATCAATCTGCAGAAAGAAGTTGGGGTAACATTCGTTTTTGTTACCCATGCCCAGAATGAGGCACTGGCGCTGTCACATCGCATCGCGGTGATGAACCGCGGCAATGTCGAACAAATCGACGAACCTTCCAAAATCTATGGTTTTCCCAGAAATCGCTTTGTTGCGGATTTTATCGGCAAGATCAGCATGATGAGTGCACAAGTCCTGGAGGCTTCGCCTACCCATTTGAGACTTGATGTGGGCGATATGGGGGAAGTTACCACCGCCGGCAAGGAAGGCATCAAAGCGGGTGATAAAGGTACGATCGCGATTCGTCCCGAACAGATATTGATTTCCCACCCCTCGGAAGCGCCACGGCTGAAAAACCATTTCCTCGGTAAAGTACAGGATTTTTTATATGCTGGAGATGTTACCACCTATATCGTTGAGCTCGCCAATGGCGCCTATATGGAGGCCTTGCTGCCTAATTCAGCGCCTGGACGCGCAAAGTTTTTCGAGGTGGGGGATCCAGTAAGCGTCTCATGGCATCACGACGCCGGTATTTTTCTCAATGACTAAAGAAGAAGCCAATGCGCCTCGCGCTGCCCGATTTCTGGTAAGCGGACCACCGCTATTGTTCCTGATCGTATTCTTCGTTGTCCCCAGCCTGATCATGATTCTCACCTCGTTCCGCTTTCCGGGCGAGTTCGGTGGGCTGGCACCCATCACTGCACCCGCGGGCGCGAACCACGGCGAATACGGCCTTACCACCGAAGCTTACCAGTTTTTTTTCAGCGACATTCTTTACGCGGAAATTTTTCTCAAATCCTTCGGCGTTGCGTTAGCAACCACCCTCATTTGCCTTGTTATGGCTTATCCGCTGGCAGTGCTGATCGCGCACAGTGAAAAACGCTTCCGAAACCTGATGGTGTTGCTGGTGGTGTTGCCATTTGCCAGCAATTTCCTCATCCGTATTTATGCCTGGATGATTATTCTTGGGCCGGAATCCGGGCTCAGCCATTTCATCAATGCTATTCTCGGCGCATTCGGAGTTGCTCCTGTGACGTTGTTGTTCTCGCCGTTTGCCGTATTGATCGGCATGGTATATGTACACCTGCCGTTTATGGTGCTGCCGCTTTATACCAACCTGGAAAAGCATGATCCCTCGCTTCTGGACGCGGCACAGGATCTGGGCGCCAACGGCTGGCAGCGGTTCTGGCGCGTCACGTGGCCGCTATCCCTGCCCGGCGTTTTTTCGGGTTCGGCACTCGTATTCATCCCAGTACTCGGCATGTTTGCCGTGCCGGACATACTCGGCGGCACGGGCGACATTCTCATCGGCAATCTGATCAAGGATCAATTCCTCGGCACCCGTGACTGGCCTTTTGGTTCAGCGCTATCCATCATGCTGACACTGGTGGTGCTGTCCGTCGCCGGGTTGGCGGCCTGGTTCGCACGCTCGGCCACCGGGCAGCGCGCGGTATAGCATGAGCCGCACCAACATCTGGCTTTGGTCCGCAGCCGGCGTGATTTACGCCTTCCTGTACGTTCCGCTGGCTATCGTGGTTTTGTATTCGTTTAACGATTCAAAACTGAATGCCGAGTGGGTGGGATTTACGCTGTCCTGGTATAAGACGCTGTTCCAGAATACGGAAATGCTCACCGCCGCGCGCAATTCGCTGATCATCGCACTCAGTGCAAGTTTCAGCGCAACCCTGCTCGGTACGATGGCCGGCCTGGCGATACATCGGTATAAGCTCAAGGTCTTGCCGGTATTGGTGTTCACGCCGGTGGCGATGCCCGAAATCCTTCTGGGTGTATCGCTGCTTTTATTCTTTTTGCAGGTGCTTAATTTAACGCTCGGCATGGTGTCTATCATCATTGCGCACACGACATTTTGTATCGGTTTCGTTGCCATCATCGTACGGGCGCGGCTCCAGGGCATGGACGAAAGTATTTTTGAAGCCGCGCGCGATCTCGGCGCCTCTCCCTGGCAGACTTTTCGTCTTGTCACGTTGCCGCTGATCATACCCGCCGTGGTTGCCGGTGCATTGATGTCGTTTACCTTGTCCATCGATGACTTCGTCATTACATTCTTTACCAAAGGGGTGGGCGAACCGATTCTGCCCATCCATATCTATACGATGATAAAGGTTGCGGTGACGCCGGAAGTGAACGCCATCTCCACATTATTGATGCTGCTCACGCTGGTCATGATCATCATTGCGGCCAGGTTCGAATCGCACGCCTCATCAAGCGCGAACGCAACGTCGCGCGAGACGGGATGATGAATACGCGGTGCACCCATCCGGCGCCGGTCGCATCGTTGCTGTTCCTGCTTGCATGGCTGGTGTTGTTCACCACGGGCTGCGCAAAACAGGATCAGGATGCTGTCCTCTCCAGCAAGGAAAATGTTCTGCATCTATTCAACTGGAATAATTACATCGCACCGGAAACGGTCAGGCGCTTCGAGAAATCCTGCAATTGCAAGCTTTCCCAGGATTATTATTCCGACAATGAGGAAATGCTGGCGAAGCTGTCGGCGGGCGCGACCGGCTACGACCTCATCATTCCCACCGGCAATGCAATGGATACCCTTATTCGCCAGGGCGCGCTGAAATCGCTGGATAAAACCTTGTTGCCCAATCTCGGAAATATCAATCCTGCATACCTCGACACACCATTCGATCCCGGCAATAAATATTCCGTTCCATATGCCTATACACTTACCCTGCTCGGCTTCAATCAGGAGAAAGTAAAGAGCCTTGGCCTGCCTACCGACACCTGGGCAGTCATTTTTGAGCCGAAATACCTCGAAAAAATAAAAGGGCGCGTAACGGTACTCGACAGCCAGCGCGAACTGATGGCTGCGGCGCTGAAATATTTAGGCTATTCGGTTAACGATACCGATGAGAAACACTGGGAAGAAGCCGCCAACCTGATCGTGCGCGCCAAGCCTTACTGGGCAGCCTTCAGCAATACCAGCTATATCAAGGAACTAGCGGTTGGCAATTTGTGGGTGGCGCAAGGATATTCCAACGATATGTTCCAGGCGGCGCTTGATGCCAGAAATACCGGGCGCAAATTCACGATCGGCTACTCGACTCCGAAAGAAGGCGCGGTTCTGGCACTCGACAGCATGGTACTGCATCGAAGCGGAAGCCGTTCCGACCTCGCCCATCAATTCATCAACTTCATGCTGGAGGGGAAAAATTCCGCCGAACTTACCAATCTCATCGGTTCCGGCAATCCCAACATGGATGCAATACAATATATCCAGGCAGGAATCGCGGACAATAAAGCCATATTCCCAGCCCCTGAAATACTGAACCATCTCGAAATGCTGCGGGACCTGGACCGCAAACAACGCCGCGTGTTAAGCCGCTTGTGGACCGAAATAAAATTGAGATAGACAGCACAATCCAGAATAATAAAGAAGAGATCGCGAAAGACGGCAGTGGTTCGTTCCAGGCCAAGCTCGTTTTCGCCCTTCTCGAAAGTATCTGCTAAGCAAGCCGTGCGGGGCAATAACTTCAATCAACTCGTCAGTAGAAGAAATAATCGCTGTTCCGTATAATAATTTTGATTCATTATTTCTCATCCCGTTGAACATATTATGAGCTACTACCTGCGGCACGTATTTTTCTGCGTAAACCAGCGCGAGCCGGGAACTTTGTGCTGTAACAATTATGGCGCTCAGGCCATGCGTGATTATGCCAAGGAACGAATCAAGGCCCTCAAACTCGATAGCAAGAGCAGGAGGGTACGGATTAACAATGCAGGTTGTCTCGATCGTTGCAACGAAGGTCCGGTTATCGTTGTCTATCCCGAAGAGGTCTGGTATACATATGTGGACAAAGAAGATATTGACGAGATCATCGAAGAGCATTTGAAAAACGGACGTATCGTCGAGCGATTGCGAATCTAGCAGCCTGTCGGACTTGAAGAATCGCAGCGAAAAAGTGACTGGGTGAGGGCAGATTTTGAGGATTTTGAAGGCCAATAGTTATTCTATTGGTCGAAAAAGCAGCGAAATATGAACCAGGCGCCTTTGCAGCCGATTTCCTTTAGGTCCGACAGGCTGCCAGGGCAGGCAACAAACGTATTTTCCATTTATATTGGAAAGCATCCTGTTGAATTCACATATTCCCCAGAAATTATTCATTGATGGCCCGGCGGGAAAGCTGGAAACGGTTCTGGCGGAACCGGATTTCCGCTACCGTCGTGGCTTTGCCATTATTGCGCATCCCCATCCATTATATGGTGGGACAATGAATAACAAGGTGGTCCATACCCTATTCAAGGCGTTTCTCGAGTTGGGATTTGTCACAGTCAAATTTAATTTTCGCGGTGTGGAACAAAGCGAAGGCGAACTTAACTCGGGCAAAGACAATGGGGCGGGTGAAACGGAAGACGTGCTCGCAGTTGTTGAAACCATCAGAAACCAATTCGCCACCTCCTTTGATACCCCTCCGCTATTACTGCTGGCGGGCTTCTCCTTCGGAGGGGCAATCCAGGCGTATGCGGCGCAACGACTCAAACCACAGATAGTGGTATTGGTCGCTCCCGCCGTTGGGCGGCTCAACGCGCCCCACCTCGCCCAACCGGATATTAAAGGCGATATTGAAAGCACCAGGCAGGTCCTGATCATACAAGGCGATCAGGACGAAGTAGTTCCCCTTCAAACTGTTCTGGATTGGGCTGCCCCGCAGGAACTACCTGTGGTCGTCGTGCCCGGCGCGGAACATTTTTTTCACCGCCGATTGCATATCCTCAAACGCATCGTTCTCGATTCATGCTGATCTTGAAGGCAGCCGGAAGGCTAGTGCAGGCGGCCATGGGACTTTATGGATGGGCTGGCGCCAGCGCCTGGAATACGCCTGGATGGCACGCTAACGCCAGCTTCCTTTCCTTTTACCGGCTCATATGCAAGTGAGCATCATCGACCGGAAATCATCAAAGAATCCCATTTTTTTTGACATGTTGGGGACTTTTTTACCTGCATCGACGAATTTATCCTGGTCCCGAAAATTGCGATTATCAAAAATCGTGAGATTGGCGTTGGGGCCGACCTCGAGGCTGCGAACCTTATTTTCCCAGTTGAAGCCGAAGGGCCCGGTCATCACCGGTAGTTCGACGGGACCGACCAGCAAAAAGCTATCGCCGCTATAGTCTTTCTTATCGTATAGCTTCACCCAGCACCCGCTATTCGTCGACATATCGCTCGACACCTCCACGGGAACCATCATCAGCACCGGCACCTCAACGATGGTTCCTCCCTCATTTTTCTTCGTCTGTGAATTTTTTTTGCTTTTTTCCGCATGCTTCGATTTCTCGCTCGCATTGGATTTGTCGATCGAGTCTTGCGCATAAACACCAGACCCGGCATATAGCCCAAACACTGCCGCGATGGCAACCAGGAGGTTACGAGGGTTCTTTATCAGAATATTCATATTCTTCTCCTTAAAAGAATGGTTGAAAGATCGATGCTCGAGTAGGATCGTGCGTGCAAATCACACTGCTGAGGTCTGCCTCTCCACTCAGCGGAGCCGATGTGACAGCGCAGCCATTTATCTCGGCACCTATTGCGGCGGGTACCGTGAACAGCGCGACGAACAGAACAAGGTGATGGGTCATTTTTCCCCGGATTTCAAGAAATCTAAAAAAATTTTATCGGGGGCTGTGCCGTACTTCCGTGTGTTAGCACACTAACAAGAAAGAGAATCAGCGAAGCGATGAGCTGAGGCTGGAAAAATATACAACTTAAGAAGTTGAAACCAGCAAAGGTGGGCGTTGCCGGCCTGATCTTGTGGATGCAGAGGGCTGACGCGGAAAGGGTTAAATTGATCTTTCCGAAGAAAACGGTTTACACTAATCTGTAGACTTCTGCATACCCTCGCCCAATTGTGCTGAAGAAGGTCCGCAAAAATCCTCAAAGGAAATCCTTATGCAACGTCTACTCGTCGTTCTCGGGATACTGCTGGTGGTTGCGGGCATTGCATGGCCGTGGTTATCGAAACTACCGTTCGGGCGGCTGCCGGGAGACATTACTATCGAGCGGGAAAACTTCAGGCTCTACTTTCCGCTGACGACAGGCTTGCTGGTGTCCTTGTTTCTATCGTTACTGCTATGGTGGTGGTCCCGTAAATAGCGGTCTTTTTTGAGGGGTATGAACGATTGGATTTATATGAAGCGATGGTGTACTGGTTCGTCAAGGAATTTGTAAAGGCCATCCTGGGCCTCGGGCTTGTGCTGGGTGTCGTCGTCTTCTTATGGTGGATCAATACCGAGGATTGAACCCAGGATAATCCATTAGGACACGAGATGATAGCGAGACAGTTTTGTCGGTTGAGAGAAGTCCATAGCTTGGTCTATGGACGCCGCGCAGGTAGCAAAAAAATGGCGGCGAAAATAGCCGCAAACTGACCGCCAGCACTCGCGTAGGCTCGCAGAGCCGCCTAATGAATTATCTGGGTTTAACTATCGGTGTATTTCGTATATTTTCAGTGCAATTCGATTAAATGACGCGCTAGCTGACTCATCTCCAGTTTTTCATTTTCTTTTTTACCTCCCTTTCTACTCCCCTTTTTACGTTCTTCAGGTAGCTCGCCCTTGGTCGCGTTTCTTGCCAGGATCTGCTCTGGCAACGGCTGGGCCCGATCGATGAGGGGTTTCAGGATGGGCAAGAGATGCTTCATGACTTGCGTAGAAAGCGCTGAGGTAAACGTGTAGTTGGCGGCGTCCGCGCCGGGCACGAATGCGGTCATCGTTCCGAAAAAACGGTCTCCAATGAAGAAGACAAAAGTGGCGGAGCGATTTACGACGCGTGATTCCTTGACGACGCCCGGCGAAGAAAACGTGATATGACGATGGTCGCCCGTCCCGGTCTTTCCGCCAATCGAAATTTCAGCCCCATCCTCTTCCACAATGGCTCGCGCCAACCGCGAAGCTGTACCTCTCTCGACCACATCTGTCAGTACGCCACGCACTGCCGCGGCCAATTCAGGAGAAAACATTTTTTCTCCTTGAATGGGCGCTCGTTCGACCATTGTCTCAAATGGGGTGTCGGCTCCGAAACGCAAGCGTTCAATTAGTACAGCCGGCATTCGCACGCCATCGTTCAGAACGATACCCATCAATTCCGCAAGTGCGGCAGGGTGATCAGCGGAACTCCCAATGGCTGTGGCAAGTGAGGGTACCAGCGAATCGAATGGGTAGCCGAGGCGTTTCCAGCTACGATGAATTTCGAGAAATGCTTCAAGCTCCAGAAGACCGCGAATCCGCACATCCTGCGAATTCTTGTGAATGGTCTTGAACAACCACTGGTAGACAGCGATTCGCTCGTCCGTGCTCGCCGCGATCACATCCTTGTACTGGGCAAGCGGATGGGAATTCAGGTAGCGTACCAACCATAATTCCAGTGGGTGGACGGTTACTATGTAGCCCTGATCGGCCAATGAATATTTGCCTGGTGCATACGCTTCATACAGATCTTGAACCATTGTCGGGGTCACACGTTTAAAGCCGGGCAGATACGGCGCCATGAATTTCTCGAACTCTGCAAAGGTAGACTCTGGATAAATATAACGGTGAGCGGCGGCCAAACGGCGCGGCGTGTGCCGGAAGCTGGAGAAAAGCAGCTTGCTGATCCCGCCCGGTTCGGTTGTTTTACCTTTGTACTTGAGATAAAAACGATTGATGAATTCCGTGCCTTCCTTGTCTGCAAAGCGTCTGAGGTACTCCACGCGGCCCGAATTCCCGACGTCCTTGAGTATCCTGGCTGATGAACCTCCTACCTGAAACATGTGATAACGCACGATATCGCGCATCAGGCGAATATAGACAAGGTTGACCGAATTCTTTGTCGCTTCGCGCACGCTCATGATCTTGCGGTCGTCTTCATGCTTGAAATTATGAAAGACGTGTGATCCGCCGCCGGTGAAGAATCGCTCTTCCGAATTAGCCGAGTACTTGCGCTCAAGAGCGGCATCCAGCATGGATGCCAAACTCTTGTCCCCGCTTTGCAGGAGATAACCGATCGCCCAGCGGCTGAGAATATCGCCGGGGTCAACCTCTTGTCCATTAAGTACTTTCGGTGCCAGCGTCGCATATTTATTATGCAGTGCTTCCACAATTTCAAGATAGGTCACCAACGTCCGCAATTTTGCGGTGGAACCCAGATCCAGCTTGGTCCCCTTGTTGATGTCCAGTGGTTGTTCAAAATTATCCGCCAGGATTCGAAACTTGGCGCCTTGCGGCGTCAATTCGGAAAGCGTGAAGCTGTAGATAATCTTTCCCGGATCTTCCGTACCCAGCAGGCGCTGCCCATAGAGCCCGGCAGCCTGCGCATGTTCCACATCCTTTAATTCGCGCAGCATATCGGTGGTTTTTTTCTGTAGCTCCAGGTCAAGAGTGCTTTGCACTGACAGATCCAGGCGGTCCAGGTCATACATGCGCTGCAACCCGAGCTGAGAGGCGAGTCGCACGCGAACAGCATTGACAGCCTTCTTCGAAGCAAAATTTCGGCCTTCTTCCGGAGAGTGCGCAACACGAAAATTCAGCGGCAGCTCAAGCGCCGCATCCCGGAGGCGAGCTGGTATCACGCCAGCCTGAGCCAGTACCCTCAGATAACTGTCGGTAAGTTCACCCAGTTCTTTTCGCCCCGCTATCAGGTAATAGGAAGGTCTACGCTGCGCAATCATCAGGCTCAACACGTGCTTGTAGAGGCGCGCCTTCTCGGTAAGCGCATCTCCTTGCGCAAACCGTGAATTAAGGATGTGATTGGTTTCGTCGAAATCCAGGCCATACCACGCCCACAGGCCGTCTCCAATCCCGTTCGTTTCTCCAAAACCTGCGGCTGCCGAAAGCGGGACTGTATTAAGGTAATCCACCAGGATCTGCTTGCGCGTGGGCAACGTGTACTCGCCCTGTAGATAAGTGCGCACGGATGCGGACGCAATCTGTTGAAGCTTATCTGTTGCATTCAGCGTCATTCCGTTGGGAGAGTGGCGGTATTTTTCAATTTGCGTCGCCAGCGTGCTGCCCCCTGATACGTCGTGCTCGGGACGAAAAAGCTGAATCGCCTTATCCAGCACTGCCCTGCCCAACCGATTCCAGTCGACGGCCGGATTTTTTTTCGGCTGGGTCAGGTCCAGCAGTTCGCGATTTTCGATAAACGTCAGGCTATTCGCCACTACCGGCGGCACCGACTGGAAATCCGCGTAAACACGTGCCGGAAACGCAGCGCGATACAATGGCGCGCCATCGTCGGCAGTTATTTCCAGACCGGCCTGGGATTTTTCGCGGTAAGGAATAAACAAGCCCTGCGCGACAAGCTCCTCCATGCGTGCAGAAACCCGCGCCTGCGCATGAACCTCAAAACCATGCTTTGCCAGATGCTGAACCAATTCCGGAAGGCGACTATAACCCAGGCGGATGTCATAAGGACCCGCCTGCGGGAAATGCGACTGGTCGCTTGGACCGCTTTTCATTTCCCAGCGCAGATCATCGGCCAAATTCCACAATTGCCGTGCTTGATAGGAAGACGTTGTAACCTCCCGGTAAAGAAGGAAGGCTGCAATAGCAAGTGCGGCGAAAAGCAGAGTCAAAACAGCAAAGGCAAAAAACCTGAGAATGCGCCTCACGATGGAGTCATCAAAAATAATACAGCACTAAAGATTCCTGGAAGACAGCAAGCCACAAAATTTACAAGTATAGGGAGGAGAAATCTTTTCCACGGTCGTATTTGAGGGGTAAAAACCCGCCAAATCTGAAGGGAAACGGATACATATCGATTACGACTCGATTACGGCTGACGACAGCGCTTTCATAGAACAGGACTTTCATCGCAATCAAAAAATACGGATGACGGTGCATGATGCGCTGAGCTTTCTGTTGCTCTGCTGACGCGGGCTATCTGGTTTGTGTGGTTTTATGCGAAAATTTGATTCTCGCCAGTCCTGTTCGCCCGGAAAAATCCAGCAGAGGTTTGCATGCTGCCTTATAGTTTCCGGTTACCGAATATGACAGGATATAATCTCGTCCGGCAAATAAAGGACGATGGGCTGCGCCAAAACGCCACAAAGCCCGGATAGCACAAAAAATAATGTATTGCGCTCCTTCGCTCCTGGAGACGAACCTCCAGGAGATCAATCTCCGGTACGAATCCATCTACCGGACCAATGGAATATTCGATGGAATTCCTTAGTCTCCTGCTGAAGACAATTACGCTTCGCCCCTATGTATTTGTGTTCCTCGCCGCGTTCCTCTTCTCCGCCAGCAGGCTGATCGGCTGGCGCAGAACAGCCTG
The DNA here is from genome assembly GCF_900100985.1 of Nitrosospira sp. Nsp1. NCBI lineage: Bacteria > Pseudomonadati > Pseudomonadota > Betaproteobacteria > Nitrosomonadales > Nitrosomonadaceae > Nitrosospira > Nitrosospira sp. Nsp1. Next base: position 6,341 of record NZ_FMUF01000023.1, on the reverse strand, counting down.
GTTCATGGCTATCACATACACTGTGGCGCTTCTGTGCGAACTCTCTTCCACTCGCACGGGAGTTCCTTTCGGCTGGTATTACTATACCGGTTCAACGGTCGGGCAGGAATTGTATATCGCGGATGTTCCCGCCATGGATTCCCTCTCGTTTCCCTTTCTTCTCTATGCGAGCTATTGCATGGCGCTGGCTTTTCTCCTGCCCGCCGACAGCACAAGCTCCCGTCCTGGTATGAGCATGATCCGGATGGGGTTTCCCCTCGCAGCCAGAACCGGCTGGCCGGTAGTGGTACTCACCATTCTTTTTTTCATGTTCATCGATGTCGTCATCGATCCGGTCGCGCTCCGCGGCGAGCGATGGTTCCTCGGTCGAATATACTACTATCCTGATCCGGGCACGCATTTCGGCATCCCGATAGCCAATTATATTGGCTGGACTGTTGTGGGTTTTCTCTCTCTTCGCGCCTATCTTCCTCTCGATCGCAAACTTCAGGCTGAAGCCAGCCTCTTCCCTGCCCCATCGGTGACCGGACGCGTGCTGCTCGGTTGCGGTTTATATTATGGGGTATTGATCTTCAATCTCGTCATCACTTTCTGGATTGGAGAATCGCTTCTGGGCGTTACGGGCCTGTTCATTTATCTACCGATCACCGTACTGCTTGCCCTTCGACTCCTTGGTCACCCGCCTGCAAACGGATAAGGCGTCAAGTCTTTCCTCCTTCTTCTCCATCGAACCCTGCGGTGATCATCGCAATATGGACAATCGCGGCAATAATCCTGAATCCGGCAGTTGAACGGAATGGAGTGAGCTTACCAGGAAGGTGAAGCTCACGGGGTACGAAAAATTCCTTCGGGTATAGCGCTTAGTTGGTAGACGAATTGGCAAATGAGCTGAAAAAAGCGGTCAACAGTCGGATTCAGGATAATACCTGAACGATCCGTAAGGACGATATAATGCCTCCCCATGGCAGCTTGAAAGAAATATTTCCATCTTATGAAAATTGGAGTGCACAAAATGAAAAAAATGGTCTTGGCGCTAGCTGTTTCCGCATTGGTGAGCTTGGTTGGTTGCTCGAAGACGGATAATTACACACCGGCCGAGAATGTCAGCGGGGAGGACATATTTTATACAAACTGTACAAAATGCCATAAGCCGGAAAGCGGCAGCGTGATGGTTATCAGCACCGCGATGGCGAATAAGGACGCAATTATTCAGAAAGTTCAGAAAGGAAGCATGGGGATGACCGCGTTTCCGAATATTAAAGGCGAACCGGCGCAACGTCTGGCGGAATTCGTCCTGGCAAATAGCAAAACCAAGTAGCTTGACCATTGGCTAGCCTTTATTGGCACTGATGGCGCAGCCATGCCGGCAAAAGCGGATGACATGGCGGATAAAGGACCGGCATGGGCAAAGGAGATTATGTGATGCGGCCGCTGCCGGCGATTTTGTGACGCCCGCTATCGGCTTAGGGAGTACGTTCCTCGTCCATCACATTGGGGGTCGCCGGGCATTGACATGGTTATTGTAAAGTGGGCACTTGTTGTCATTGCCGTTGTCGTCATCACGGGGTTGCTTGCCGGTCAACTCGGGCTGCTCAAAGGCACGCCGCCCACCGATCTGGGCGTGCATGACGGAAGGCTCAAGCCTCCCTCTAACACGCCTAATAGCGTGTCGAGCCAGGCGTCGCTTTACCCAGATCATCCCCAACGCGCTTATGCCGAGATCGCACCGCTGCCGCTGAAAGGCGATCCGGACGCCACACTGGACCGCATCGCCGAGGTTATCAGGACAATGGATGGCGCCAAGATAGTGAAAAGAGAACCGGACTACCTCTATGCACAGTTCACTACCCGGCTCATGAAGTACGTGGATGATGCCGAGTTCTGGTTCGATCCGGCGGCCGGGGTGATTCAAGTCCGCTCCGCATCCCGCTTGGGAAAATCGGATCTCGGCGTGAACCGCGAACGCATCGAATCCATTCGTCATAAACTCGGCTCCTCTTGAATTGTTGAACCGCTGCCAAAATGGCTGGGTTCGCCATAGCGTTGCCTATCGTCAAAAAAACGCCCGAACAAGTCCGTGTGGCGCGTTGCCCCGACACGGAAATAACCCGTTTCCAATCGCTCTTCCTTGAACATGACGGCTGCGTTCCGCCCGATCTACTGGGTTCTACTGGTATTTCTCATACTGGCGGTATTGTTGGCAGGTGGTGGCTGGCTGATGCTGCGCGGTAGCTTGCCGCAATATGCCGGAACAGTGGATGTAAATGGCCTGTCTGCCCCAGTCACTGTGGAGCGCGATGCGCTGGGTAGCGTAACTTTGCGTGCGCAGGATCGCCATGATCTGGTTTGGGCGCTCGGTTATGCCCATGCGCAGGAACGCTTCTTTGAAATGGATCTGATGCGACGACAAGCAGCCGGTGAATTGGCTGAGTTGTTCGGACCGGCAGCCCTGCCGGCCGACCGAAAAGCGCGGAAGCACCGTATGCGCTCGCGTGCATCGGCGATATTGCAGGAACTGCCGACCAGCCAGCAGCAACTGCTCGACGTATATCGTGATGGGGTAAACGAAGGACTGAATGCGCTCGCTACGCGACCGTTCCCCTATCTGCTGACGCGCACGCTCCCGGTTGCATGGCGCAGTGAAGATAGCATACTGGTCGTCAATGCGATGTATTTCACGCTGAATGACGGAAGTAATTTTCGCGAGCTTGCGTTCTCTACCATGCACGCAACATTACCCGAAGCGGCCTACCGGTTTCTCGCCGCCGGCGGCGGTGAGTGGGATGCGCCGCTTATTGGCACCGCATCCCACTGGCCGCGAACCCCATCCGCTGACGAGCTCGACCTGCGCAAGCTAGACCCCAGCCTTTTGCGCGATACCGAGGATCACAGCGATGACCTGCCCGGCAGCAATAGCTTTGCCGTGGCCGGCGAATTGGCTGCGGGCGCGGCGCTGGTCGCCAACGACACGCATCTGGAACTGCGTGTTCCAAATATCTGGTTCCGTACCCGTTTGATCTACCCGAACTTGCGGCGCCCCGGATTTGACAATGACATTATCGGTGCCAGCCTTCCGGGGACACCCGCAATCGCAGTGGGTTCGAATCGCCATATCGCCTGGGGTTTTACAAACAGTTATGGCGATTTCACGGACTGGGTGCGGGTCAGGCTGGATCCGGCGGATAAGTCAAGATACCGCAACGCAGCCGGCTGGAATAGCGTCACTGTTCATCGTGAAACCCTGCATGCGCGCGGCGCACCGGATGAGGCTCTGGATGTTTATGAGACCGAGTGGGGACCAATACTCGCCACTGATCACGATGGCGTACCCCTTGCGCTCGCCTGGACAGCGCACCGGCCCGGCGCGATCGATATGGAGCTCGCCCAGCTGGATGGGGCGGAAACCGTGGATGAAGCCGTCGTGATCGCGCAGAATGCGGGTATTCCCGCCCAGAATTTTATTGTCGGTGACCGAAAGGGCAAAATTGCCTGGACCATCGCCGGGCGTATTCCGGTCAAAACCGGTGGTTACGATCCAATAAGACCGGCAGACTGGAGCGTGCCGGGTATGGGATGGAGCGGCTGGCTCAAGCCCGCCCAGTATCCATTGATCGTTAATCCGCCCCAGCACCGCCTGTGGACGGCGAATGCACGTACCGTCGACGGTCTCATGCTCGACCGGCTCGGTGATGGAGGCTATGACCTCGGTGCCCGCGCGAAGCAGATCCGCGATGGCTTACGCGGAAGCGAGCATTTCTCACCCGCAAGCATGCTGGCAATCCAACTGGACGATCGCGCATTATTCCTGACGCGCTGGCGGAGACTTCTCGAGCTGACGCTGAACCATGCAGAAGCGGCGCCTTGGCAGGTCGAAATGCAGCAAGCGCTCCGCGATTGGGACGGACATGCCTCGACATCGTCGGTTGCCTATCGTCTGGTCCGCTCATTCCGCCGGGAGGTTACTAATAGGGCACTTGACGGTTTTGCGGCAGCAGTGCGCAGTAACGCGCCAGATTTCGTGCTGCCAAAGTTGAATCAGGCTGAGCACGCTGTGTGGACTTTGATCGAGCAGCGTCCACAACACCTGTTGCCGCCTGTTTATACCGACTGGGAAGACTTGCTGAGTAGCTCTGCCAGACGCGTGGCGGAACGTATGCGAAGCCAACCGGGCGGTATCGCGGCTCGCAGCTGGGGTGAGCGTAACACTGCCCGCATCAGACACCCGCTCAGCCGTGCTCTACCCGACTTTATCGGCGTATGGCTGAATATGCCAAAGGATGAACTGCCCGGCGACAGCAATATGCCGCGGGTGCAGGGGCCAAGCTTCGGTGCCGCAAATCGTTTTGCCGTTGCCCCCGGTAATGAAGAGCAAGGTTATTTCGAAATGCCCGGCGGACAGAGTGGGCACCCCTTCTCACCTTATTATGGCAGTGGGCATGCCGATTGGGTTAACGGCATACGCACTCCATTTCTCCCGGGGCCGCCCGAACAGACACTGCACCTGCATCCGCTTGCGAAAATGCCGTAATTCGTGGCTGGAACCCTGTTACTTTCATTTTCCCCATGAAGGCTGGCTCCCGATTATTCCGCCGGCTTAAGCGTTTTCTCTTGTATATAGAGGTAGATGGGGCACCTCTCCAATTACCCCGGGATGAAGCTTCATCAGTAGCCTCACATACAGCGACGGCGGGTCAATTCGGCTAGGCTGCGGCGAGATACTGGCAGCGTAAAAAAAAACGACAGGCATGATCGCACCATTTGACAACCGATCGAGCATTGTCTATATAAATAAAGAACACGTACTTTTGTCATTCCTGCTTCCGCATCGGCTTCTTATAGCTTTGTACAGCCCGGTATAACCCGACTCCCAGGAGCTATCATGAACAAGTTTTTTTCAATCTTGCTCGCTGCAGCTTTTGCCGCTACCGTCTGGATACCACCTGCTCTTGCGCAGTTGCAAACCCAAATTGTCGCCACCGGTTTAAGCCGACCCTTGTTCGCCACTTCACCCAATGGCGATTCGCGGCTATTCATTGTAGAGCAGGGTGGATTGATTAAAATCCTCGAGAACGGGACGGTGCGTCCCACTCCATTTCTCGATTTGTCCAGCTCGGTCGATACCGACGGCGAGCGCGGCCTGCTCGGTATGGCGTTTGATCCGAATTTCGCGACCAATCGGCGCTTTTATGTCGATTATATAGACAGGACCACGCTCAATACCGTGGTCGCCACTTATCAGGCCAGCGCGGGGCAGCCTAATATAGCGGATGCCGCAAGCCGGCAAACGGTGATCACTATCGCTCAACCAGCCGGGCTCAACAATCACAAGGCAGGCTGGATCGGTTTTCGCCCCGGCGAAGCCGCGAACCTTTACATCGGCACCGGCGACGGCGGATCTCACGACGATCCCCAGAATCGTGCACAGAATCTCTCTGAGAATCTGGGAAAAATGTTGAGGGTTGATGTATCGGCCGATCGTTCGCCTGATGATGCTGCGCAATATGGCTACGAAATCCCTGCGGGCAACCTTGCCGGCGGCAATCCGGAAATCTATGCTTATGGCTTGCGCAATCCATACCGGGACAGCTTCGACCGGGAAACCGGCACGTTTTATATTGCCGACGTCGGGCAGGATAATCGCGAAGAGATTAATATCGGCACCGCTGGTGCCAATTACGGGTGGCGCAAGTTCGAGGGCACACGGTTGAACTTTCCTGATGATCCGTCGCTTGCGCATCATACATTGCCAATCTTCGAATATGACCACAACGGCGGCGGTGCCTCGATCACGGGTGGTTATGTTTACCGTGGGTCGGCGATTGATGGGCTGGACGGCACTTATTTCTTCGCAGACTTCATTAACGATAAGGTGATGTCTTTCCACTTTACCGGGGCGCCCATTACGAATGCCGATGTTACCGACCGAACGGCCGAATTGCTGTCCTCTACTGGTATTTCAGGGGGCATCTCCTCATTTGGCGAGGATGCCGCCGGTAACTTGTATCTGGTGAGCATCAATGGTCAGGTGGGAATGATCACCGCCATACCGGAACCGGAGGGTTGGGCTATGATGCTCGCAGGCATGGCCCTTGTCTCGCTACGGACGAGGTGTTTCGCTACATATAAGACATAAATAAAAAGTAGCAGCCGTGCTCGGGTAGTATGCAACGACGCTCTATGCAGCTTTATCGCAGACTAACTGGGTCGTCCCTGAAAAACTTGTTTTTCAGCCAGTCAATTGTAAGCTTGGTATTTTGCTTGCCAGCAATTGATTGAGGCTGATCCGAAAACGGGCGCATAAAAGCGCCAACCGGCGCAGGATCTTGCGCAGGTTGTGGCCT
>NZ_FMUF01000049.1:0-1331 GCF_900100985.1 Nitrosospira sp. Nsp1 | reverse complement strand
AGCTGTATCATTTGCTTGATCATTTGATTGCTCCTTGAGGTAGGGTTCAACTCTGTATTCGTTATCCTCTGTATGCTGTTTTACTGTGGCTTATTGCAAGTCGCCCCATCCCCCTGTAATGCGGGAGCGGGGCGATTTACTTCAGGCCACTGCTCAGATTCCTCAGTTAGCCCTTTACGGTACGATACGGTTGTTGAGGATGACTTTGCTCTGTCCATTCCAGACGACGTCGGTCAGGTTGGAGTAACGCGTGACGATCTGTGCCACAACGCCGCCTGCAAACAGGCCCGACCAGCCCAGTACCACAAAGCCCCAGTGCAGCGGGGCGCTAAAGAGCTCTTCCATGAACCAGAAGGCATGGCCCCATTCGTTCAAGCCTACGTTCGGCAGGATCATGAGCGGACCGGCAATAGCCATCACCAACGGGAACGAGGTTCCCCGCGAGTACAGCGGCAGACGCGTCATGGCATACAGATAGGTGGCCACGCCGCAGACGATGTACATCGGGAAGGAGCCATAGAACACCACCACGTGACTTGGGGTGAAGCTCGTGTCGCGGATGATGACCTGGTGCCAGGAGGCATCCTGTTCGGTAAAGAAGCTACCACCCCAGTAAACGCCAAATAGGTAGACGCCCAGCCACATCATAAAATAGAAGTAGCGCTTGATCTCAAACTTGGGATCAAGATTGTCCAGTTGCTCCTTCGTGTCCCGGGTCTTCCAGATCCAGCCCCAGGTGATGAGGGCAAATATTGGCATGACGGTCATGTGGACGCGCCATAGTCCCATCCAGACTTTCTCAAACTCCGGTTCCATCGAGTCCATCCCGTGCGAATATGCGTAGGTCCGCTGATACCAGACCCAGAATATCGCCACCGCCAGCATGGTGATGAGCCCAAATTTGTACCACTTCGAGTCATACCATTGCGACATGTCGTAGTCCCGACCTCCCGACTTAGCTTGGCCCGACGTTTCTAGTGTTGTTGCCATATCACTACTCCTTTAGATTAACTACCCACTACTGTTTGAGCAGATTTGACTTAGTTCTCCATAAATATAAAAATAGGAATAAGTCCGTTTACATCATTCACCCTTGCAAAATACTTCGCCTATCAGGTAAAGATTTGAAACCCATTCCAGAATAGTGCTATTCCAAGCAGACCTAGCAGGCCAAACTTATACATCTTTGATTCGTGCAAAGTCGGCATGCTGGAAGCACGAACACCTGCTTGCGGATAGCTGCGCAACCTTCGATGTTTTGTTGCCATTTCAGTACTCCTTTTGGTTAACTCACTACCACTTCGTCCTGTAAGGAACTTCTTGCTAACCCA
>NZ_FMUF01000039.1:0-5647 GCF_900100985.1 Nitrosospira sp. Nsp1 | reverse complement strand
TCAAACCAGATCAGCCGTTCCTCCTGCCCAGTCAGCTGTGCCCTAGATATATTGGGCGATAAATGGACGCTGCTTGTCGTTCGTGATCTCATTTTCTTCCGTAAGCGATATTTCGGGGATTTTCAGAATTCCCCGGAAAAAATCGCTACCAATATCCTTTCTGACCGGCTTAAAAAGCTGGAGGAAGGCCATATCCTTTTGCGACGCCGTGATCCGGCTAATGCGCGCAAGGTTATTTATATGCCTACTGAAAAATGCCTGGATCTAGTGCCTCCAATCATGGAGTTGTTACGTTGGGGTGCAAAATATGTTCCTGAAAGTGACGCGCACGAGAATCTGGTTCAACAATTCGAACAGGATCCGATGGAATTCATGGCGGAAATACGACAATCCCTACGTAAAGAGAATGAAGCAAATAAAGAATAGAGGGATTAGATGTTTAATTTTTAACTGAGCTTTACTGGAATCCCCTTGACACTACTACCGGGGCACATCGTGCTATATATCCCCTAATAAGGCACCTACTTAACATTAAACTGCAATGCAGAAGGAATATTCCATGTCCACACAATCAAATGTCGAGCGCACGCTGTACGGATTCTGGCTCTCACCTTATATGAGTCAGGTTGCCCACATGCTCTCGGAAACCGGTCTAACTTATCGCTATGAGCGAGTGTCTCCGTTTCAGGGGAGCACGCTCACGCCAGAGCACATAGAACGAAATCCTCTTGGAAAAATTCCCACTCTCAGGGATGTCAATGGTGTTGATATTTCGGAAAGTCACGCAATCTGTCGTTATCTCGCGAGAATCTACCCAGAAGCACGAAAGTTTTATCCAATTGATGATCCGATGCTCTGTGCAGAGGTCGATGCCAAGAATGACTTCATCACTTTCTCCATTGCGGGTCCATTCTTCAACTGGTTTGTTGTCAGCGCATATTTTCCAAAAGCATGGAAACTCAAAATTGAAAAAGAAGCGCATATCTATAATATTTGTTCTGTCTTGCTAAGCAAAATGTGGCTGCCCCGACTAGTTAATGGATCAAGAATGGAGCCGTTCCTACTTGGCAAAGAGCCTTTTCTGCCGGATTTCCAGTTGTTCTACACGCTCGAGCTTAGCCAAATGTTTTCTGAGCTGTTCGAAATACCCGAGATGCATCTGTTCCGAGACAATTCAGCATTACAGACGTTTTACGATGCAATGTGCGAGCGTCCTTCTACGCGTGAAATACTGGCGGCTAAAGAATCGGAACTGGATGTTACGAAAAAAGAACTCTTCGGAGGGTTTGGAGCAGCCTATCTTAATAACCATATCGACAGAAGAATCCTTGGAGGGCTATTCGGGCGTGAAGTCTGATCCATACATACTGCGGCTGATCATTTGGCAACATTAATGTCGCGCCAGTTGCGCCTGGGAATTTCAGGCGCAACTTTTAAGGATCAGGGCTGTAGAAGGCCCAAATAAGGAATAAAAACGAGGAAAGCAAAGTACCTTCTCCAGACCTTGAAGCCAAGTTCGAGGGAATCGCTCCAGAAAATGCCAAGAGCGAGGGCAAGACACAAAAAAAGCAGGGGCGCCAATCAATTATCTCTCCAAGACGGCGCAGGCCTCAATCCAGCATCCAGGCAACGGGCAAGAGATAATAGGCATAAAAACTCAGCCCCTTGTACCACAGGGCGACACCGAAAAAAAGGAGGGCAAACTGAAAAGGGGAGATTGTGGATAAACCACTACGGATCATCTTCGGATTTTGTACCCTGTTTTCAGCATTCGCAATGTCAGCCATGATACGGTCAGGAAACATGCCGCCAGAGCTCCGAGGCTAAGGTAGGGCGAAACATCGGAGATGCGAAAGAAGCCGTAGCGAAATCCGTCTACCATGTAGAAAAACGGATTCAGATACGATAATCCTCGCCAAAATGGAGGTAACGAGGAGATCGTATAGAAAACCCCCGATAAAAACGTCAGTGGCAGGATGATAAAGTTTTGCAACGCAGAAAGGTGCTCAAATTTTTCCGCCCAGATTCCCGCAATGATGCCTAAGGCGCCCAGCAATGCGGTGCCCATCAAGGCAAATACGAATACCCATGCGAACGAGTACAGGGGAAGTTCAAAAAAACACAGCGTTATCAGGTAGATACCAAGTCCTACCGCCAGACCACGAACTACCGATGCCAGTACATAGGCAGTGAATATTTCCTGGTAAGAAAGCGGCGATAACAGCATAAAGATGTGATTGCCCGAGACTATCGACTGTATCAGGCTCGATGAGGAGTTGGCGAAAGCGTTCTGCAACATAGCCATTATCACCAGTCCCGGAATCAGAAAAACGGTGTAGGTTACACCGGGATATGCCTGCACCCGTTCTTCCAGCATGTGAGAAAAAATCAAAAGATAGAGCAAGGTAGACAGCATGGGTGCAAATACGGTCTGGAACCCGACTTTCCAGAATCGTAGCAATTCCTTGTAGAGCAGCGTGAGAAATCCATTCATACCGATACAGGTTCCAGATTCTCTGCACTGTGCATGATCTTTACGAACACTTCTTCCAGATCAGGTTGCAATATCTGCAGTTCCAGGATTTGGGTCTGGGCGGCGCGTAATGCTGCCATCACGTTTTCAAGCTGGGGGCATTCCTCGATCGCCAGAACGTGGTAGCCTTGGTCGTGGCTGATTGCCAGTAGCTGTAACGCCGCCGGCAGCGTATCGGGAGATAACCGCAGCCGTATCCGGTGTCCGGAAATGTTGCTGATGAGATTTCTGACGCTTTCAAGCACAACTATACTGCCATTTTTTAGCATTGCCACGCGGTTGCATAAAGCCTCTGCTTCTTCGAGATAATGCGTAGTGAGCACAATGGTATGACCGTTGCGGTTTAATTCCTTGATGAAACGCCAAAGGGCCTGGCGCAATTCCACATCTACGCCTGCGGTGGGTTCATCCAAAACGATTACCGGGGGTTTGTGGACCAATGCCTGCGCTACCAGTACGCGCCGCTTCATGCCGCCGGACAACGAGCGCATGTTGGTATCAGCCTTGTCGGCAAGGTCGAGATGGTGCATTATCTCGTCTATCCAGCCGTTATTCTTCTTTATGCCGTAATAGCCGGATTGAAACACAAGCGTTTCCCGGACGGTAAAGAACGGATCAAATACCAACTCCTGCGGCACCACGCCTAACATGCGGCGTGCTTCACGGTACTCGGCGACGACATCATGCCCCTTTACCCTGACACTGCCGCTGCTGGCAAGGGTAAGACCCGCGATAATATTGATCAGCGTCGTCTTTCCCGCTCCATTGGGGCCAAGCAAAGCGAAGAATTCGCCGGTATTGATTTCGAGATCAATACCGTACAAGGCATGCAATGCACCGAAACGCTTGTGCACCTGCCTGATTTCGATTGCCGGAGTCATGGAGAAAGCCCTGCTTCAAACGAAGGAATGACGTGGGTTTCCGCCAATTCCAGCAGATAAGTGGTATAGACATGTTCCATGTTGAATGGCGGGTCCTTACGCGTTAAAGCAGCATCGAATTCCCGCAGCGGGATTTCCTCCGGCTCCTTTGTCCGGTACCAGCGGTGTCGTCCATCGTCATCCGCCTTGCCGGTCAATTCCAACCACGCGCAAATCCCACGGTTTGCGCACCCTTCCATGACAAGTCGCTTCATGAGTGATTCATCGAGTAGCAGTTTCGGCCATGGAGATAGGCAAGTTTTGAGGCAAGTCCTGGGAATGAATGATGCTGGCTGAGGCGCCTCGCGAGAAATAGCTGCTCAGGTATTTATCGAAAAGGATCTCATCCGTGACATCGAGCTGTTTCTGTTGCGCCAGCGATATCTTGACCTGGAGATCAAAATCCCTTTTTACCGCGACATCCAGCGCGGCATTCTGGAAATAACGAGTGTATTCACGGGACTTCTGCAATACCAGCTCGGTAATTGACATCTTTTGCACGCTCATGGCCGACAGCATCCTTGCTGAAGCCGTCAACTCGGGATGGCGAATGGTTTCGATCTGCTGGTGCAATGCGCGGGTGTAGGGGATATCGGCATTGCCGTTATCCAGGATCTCACAGACCTCCCGCATCTGCTCACACAGCGTCAACGCCCACTGCCGTAGCGGAATTTCATGCCCGTTTTCAAGCAGCTTCAGTCTCGGATCCCTGCCGCGATTGGCCACCGCCAATGCGTTATTGCTGATCTCGTCATGCTGCTTCAAATCATGCCCCGCATTGGGCTGGAATAGACAGAAAAGACTCAGCGCTTCAAGAAAGCGCGTGGTTTCGATCGAAATTCCCGTTGGTTCAAATACATCGACATCCACGGATCGTATTTCAATATATTGAATCCCCCGGCTTCCCAGTGCCTGCAGCGGCCTCTCGCCGGACTTCGTCGGCTGTTTTGGCCGCACCGGCGTGTAATACTCGTTCTCGATTTGCAGGAAATGGGTATTCAACTGCCGGTACTGGTCGCCTACCTTTGTCCCGATCCTTTCATATCCGAGATAAGGTATCGTTGTTGCTCTGCCCAGATCCCGTATATATTCTTCGATGCTGTTAAAGGAAATATGAAACATCGATTGGACGGGATTCAAATAGCCTATCTCGCTCATCCTCAAAGAGGTGGCAAAGGGCTTGTAGTAGGAAGTCTCGTCAAATTTCTGCAATGTATCGGAATAAATGGAATTGCGGCTATCGATGAAGCTTTTGCCCACTGCCGGGGACGAGCCGAATAAATACAGGATAAGCCAGCCATAACGCTGCAGGTTTCTGATCATTCCCATATAAGCGCTGGTAGTGAACGATTGCAGATCACCCGTATGTTTCATGAACTGCTGGTATTCTGGCCAGAATGGCTCAGGAAGCGAGTAGTTGAAATGGATTCCGGCAATGACCTGCATGCAGCGACCGTAGCGATAGCTTAAACCCTGCCGGTAGATGTGCTTCATCCTCCCGAGATTGGATGAACCATATTCAGCAATGGGAATTGCCGGGTCCCGCAAATCGCCGACAGGCATACTTGCCGCGAGCAATAATTCGTCGTTGATATTTGCGCAGACGTATTTATGCAAATCCGTTAAGGAGTCCAGCACTTCCGTTCCATCCGATAATGCTGGCGTGATTAGCTCAAGTAACGCTTCAGAATAATCAGTTGTTATATTCGGATGAGTCAACGCGGCTCCAAGCTGAACCGGATGAGGTGACAATGATATTGATCCCTCCCGATTAATTCGGAGGCTTTCTTTTTCGATGCCTTTCAAACCATGAATTAATAACGGCTGAAGAGATTGGTTGATGGGCGTTGTGCCCTTGCTACAAGATAATTGTCTCGACATTTATCCTCCGATAATGGTTGCAATAAGCAAGCGGTCTGAGTATAGACCTGGAGACGGATAGGTGTGTAGTCTGCAAAATCAGTTATCAGAGTCCTGTTTTTGAAACTATGAGTGGCGCAGTGGCAGAGATGGACTCGTTGCGCGAGTTCAGGTAACGCTCTTAAGTTACCTAGTCCTCCTGCAGCATCTCGAAACGCTGTGCAAGAAAATCAATTAAGGCCCGCACAGATGGCAGAAGACCGCGCCGGGACGGAAACACCGCATGAATGATTTCCCGACACGGCGCCCAGTCTGGCACCAGCCTAACCAATGA
>NZ_FMUF01000033.1:0-31313 GCF_900100985.1 Nitrosospira sp. Nsp1 | reverse complement strand
TCGGGCTCTACTATTTTGCGTTTGGTCATCGTTCTTCCTTATGGATGACAGTCTCCTGTCTAATGACCGATTACACAAAATTATTTACACCCCCGTCGATCTGCTCGCCTTTCAAGCGGAAGGGTTCTCGGGGCCAGACCGTAGGCGTCAAACAGATCACTCAAGAATTTCTCGAAGGCATAACCGCGCGCATGCGCCTCCAGCGCCGTCATCGCGAGGAGATCGTTCCTAAGCTCGCTATATCTTCACTATATGGGACTCTCACCCTTTACTCCTTGCCGGTCTCCCGGCGCACTAGCGTGCGATTTTTTCCGTTTCGTGAGCAGACCCCTTATGTCCTCCCGAGGTTAAAGGTGATCTCGTCAATCAACCTCATACCATGACCTCGCTTACTTAAAAAGCTTTTGCACATAAAGACGTACCACTACCCCATTTTTGAGCTATAAATAGGTATGCAACCATATCCTAATCCCTCTTGTTTTTAACATTTTGGAGGAAAATTTATGGCGTCAACGAAGAAACCCGTCGACCCGCAAGTCGAGCGGCACGACATCCATGGCCACGCCGTCGAGATTCGGAAATTAACGGACCATCAGGAACTCTGGATAGACGGCGAACGCCGCAAGTTTTTTGCGGTAGAGAGCGGATATCTCCTGTTCGATGACGTGTTTCGCAAGCCCTATCCAAGCTTGCAAGACGCGGTCAAAGCGTATTTTGAACATTACGCTTCATCAAACAAGTAACTTATATCGGGGTATTTTTTGCTTCGCATTGCGGGAGACAACTATGTATTGCCGAAAAAACTTTGTGGATTTGACCGCTGATGAACGTGATCGTCTGGCCGCTGCATTCAACGATCTGTATAGCCGCGGCGTCATCGAGCACCACGCAACCGAGCACGGCTTGAACTTCAATAACGGTATCCATTGGGGCCCGGCTTTTCTGCCGTGGCATCGCTACATGCTGAATGAGGTCGAAAAGGAAATGCGCCGCTTCGATGCGCGCGTGACCCTGCCGTTCTGGGATTGGACCCGCGCCGACTCGCGCGATATTGACGTCGAGCCGTGGAAGTCGTTTTTCGGTGGCCGCAACAACAGCGGCGGTCGGTTCGATCAATGGAATTACAATCGCTCCGCCTCGCCGGGCGGGACGCTGCCGAGCCTGAATCAGGTCATCACGGAACTTCAGTCGACGACTTTCTTCGCCTTCCGCAGGATGGAATGCGGCACGCACTTTGGCGCCCACAACTGGACGGGCGGCACGATGGCTGGCGGCAATTCGCCGCTCGATCCGCTGTTCTATCTGCACCACTGCAATGTCGATCGCCTCTGGGCGATCTGGCAGCTCAATCATGCCGGAGCTACGCAATACACGCTGGATCAGGGCGCCGGTTGCACGGAGGTCAATGCGGCGTTTGTCGCTCTCACCGATCCGATGATCGGCGGGGCGACGCCAGCATCAATGCTCGATCATAACGCGCTGGGCTATTCCTATGTGCGTGACGACGCGCTAGAAGCGGGCGTTCTGGCCCAGGGCCTTCCGCCAATAATCTCTGGCGATCCGACCGCCATTTCGCTCGAAACGCCGACTGTCGTGTTCAACGACGTGCCGGAGGGCGATACTACCAAACGCGCAGCGCTCTTCGAAGTGCATAGCTGCGATTCGGTAACGTTCCATGTCACGAGCGGGCCTACGGCGCCGTTTACGCTATTCGCGCCGGGTCCCTACATCTATCCGGAAGGGCCGCTGCACACTGACCAGTTGCGGATCTGGCTCATGTATACGGGCAGGGCGCCGGGCAGTACGGACGTCGGCTCGATAAGCATTGTCGCGCGCGACGAATTCGGCGCCGAAATCCAGCGCTGGGACGATATTCCTATTGTCGCCAATTCGGTCGCGCGGCCCAAGGTCGCCGTCGCCTTTGTGCTCGATGAATCCGGCAGCATGCTCTACGACGCCGGCAACAATCGGAAGCGTCTCGAGGCACTCCAGTTTGCCGCGCGGACATTCGTCGATCAGCTCTACGACGACAACGGGCTTGCGATGGTGTCGTTCGCCGACACGGCAGAAAAGCTGACGGATCTCGAAGTCGTCGGCCCGCTCAATTCAACCGCTCGCAACAATGCGCGCAGCCAGATCGACGCGCATGGCCCTGCGGATACTACCCCCCATACGTCGATCGGCGCCGGGCTGCAGGCGGCGGCGGACCTCTACAGCGCGTCGCCGATCAGCGGCGATTTCGACGTTCGCGCGACCGTGGTGTTTACGGACGGCTTCGAAAATCGTCCGCCCTTTATCCGCGACGTTGCGCCGCTGATCAACGAGCGCGTCTATGCGGTGGGCGTCGCGGACGCTGCGAATGTGCAGAACGACGTTCTGCGCGCGGTCGCCGACAATACCGGTGGCTACATGCTGGTCACTGGCGCCATCGCGCAGGATGACGAATTTCTGCTCGACAAATTTCTCATCCAGATTCTCGCCGGCGTGACCAATCGCGACATTGTGCGCGACCCCGACGGCGTCATTTTGCCGGGCACCGTTGAGCGTGTGCCTTTCTCGATCGTGCGCTCCGACATCGCCTTCGACGCAGTGGCGCTGAGTCGAGCGACGGGGGTTATCGCCATGGCGCTGGAGGCGCCGGACGGCACATTGATCAGCCCGGCCGACTTGCCGCCCGGGTCGCTGCGCACAGGCGCGACCTCGGCGAATTTCCGTGTAACGCTGCCGGTCGTGGTGAACGGCGTCGAATATTGGGAGGGCGAATGGAAGCTGCTGCTCTTCGTGAGCATCATCCAAATCCGCAGCTTCAAAGCGACGTCTTCATTGGCAGCGGTCGGAAAAATACCCGGTATTCCTTATCATGCGCTGGTCCATTGTCGTTCAAATCTGCGGCTGCGCGCGAGCGTCAGCCAGAGCTTGCCGACACCGGGCGCAACGCTGAATCTGAGAGCGACGATTTCCGAATATGGTCAGCCGATCGAGACGCATCCGAAAGTCACGGCGACGATGATCCGACCGGATCACACAATCGCAAATCTGTCGCTGCTTGAAACGGGCGTCGGCGAATTCGAGGCGTCGACCATCGCTTCGCAGATTGGCGTTTATCGCTTCCTCGTTCGCGCTGAAGGTCGCGCCACGCGCGGACACAGCTTCACGCGCGATCATCTGCTCTCCGTGGTTATCGGCCGCGAACCGCCGCACGATCCGCCGCCATTTCCGCCGCCGGGCGACGGAGACGAAATCCTGTGCAAGCTGTTGGCCTGCCTCACTGGCAAGGAAGTGATGACGGATCGCTTCGCAGAATATCTCAAATCGATCGGCATTGATCTGGAGCAACTGCGACGCTGCTTTGCGAAAATCTGTCGGTGTCAGCCAGGGAAGCCTTGCTGAAGGCTAGCAGGCTGCTGAAAAACCTGTTGCGCGGCCGCAAGAGATGTGCGCATGCTCTGGTCGGGTGACATACATGCTGTATCGTCTGGCGCCTGCTGGCTCTTGCGTTCCTTGCGTCCATTTACTTGCTGGAAGAACACAATATCCCCCTTGGGGACCTTTTTCCGCATTCGCCAGAAGTGAAGGCGAATGCGAATCCACGTAACCTTGCTCTGTCGAAACGCAAGAAACCGAAGTATTTGTTCAAGCTGATATTGATATGCGAGGAACGCAGTTTCGTAGGAGGACAGTCTTTCGATATACAAGGCCGGACTATCAATGAACCTATCGAGTCGCTTCGACTTTACAAACTCGTACTTGCTTACGATCTCTCGCAAGTTGTAGGCCTCAATGGGATAGTATTCGCCCACAGCGTCTGTGATCGCCACGAACTCCTTGAAGAACTCCGGATCTTGAACTGTGTATTTAACGAAGGAGTGCTGTCTGAGACGCTCCCATTCTTTGATATCGCTTGATGCACTCTTGAATTTCTCCTGCACCATCTTAAGCTGGATCATTTCAAAGCATAGGAAATAGAGAATGGAAATCGCCTTACCGATTGTTCGCTTACGCTCAATTGCACGTTTGCCAAATGCGCTTCCTTCACTGAGGAGCCAACCAACACCAACACCGATTAATGGCAAATAGTCTTTAAGTTCCATTGGCGTTTCCTTTAGTGGATATTCTTCTCGAAACGCTCAATTAGCTCACGATTGATAGCTTTTTACTAGCTGCAGTTGTCTGCCGATTCTGAAATCTCAAAGCTTCCAATCCTGTCCCTGTCCTGATTTTTCTTTGTATTTCCCTATTCTGCCCCTCACCCACTCCTGCCCCGTCCTGATGTGCCCCCTGTAGTGGTGCCAAGGGCGTTCTAACAAAGTCTAGTTAAAATTAGCTCCTAAAATGATGTTGAAAAATGGCATCCGATATTGCTCCTCCTTTTGATCTTTATAATCTGCCGCAATGCGTTAAACTTGGATGATCTTAATTATCCCGGCATCTATTTATGGCTCAATACGTATTAACCATGAACCGCGTCGGCAAAGTTGTCCCGCCCCGCCGCACGATTCTCAAGGATATTTCCATCAGTTTCTTTCCCGGCGCAAAGATAGGGTTGCTTGGCCTGAACGGTTCCGGTAAATCAACCGTACTGAAAATCATGGCAGGCCTGGACAAGGACATCGAAGGCGAGGTGACGGCGATGCCCAACCTCAATATCGGCTATCTTCCGCAGGAACCGCAACTCAACCCCGTGCAGACTGTGCGCGACGCAGTACAAGAGGGGCTGGGCGAAGTGTTCGGTGCGCAGCAGAAGCTGGAAGAGGTCTATGCGGCTTATGCCGAGCCGGACGCGGACTTCGATGCATTGGCATCCGAACAAGTCCGGCTGGAGGCTATCCTGGCCGTCAGCGGCGGAGACGGAAGTCAACAGATGGAAATCGCCGCCGATGCGCTACGCCTGCCGGAATGGGATGCCATTATCGGAAATCTTTCGGGTGGCGAGAAACGCAGGGTAGCCTTGTGCAAACTTTTACTATCCAAGCCCGACATGCTGCTATTGGACGAGCCCACCAACCATCTGGATGCGGAATCAGTGGAATGGCTGGAGCAGTTTCTTACCCGGTTCCCCGGCACTGTCGTGGCAGTCACGCATGACCGCTACTTCCTCGACAATGCCGCGGAGTGGATACTGGAACTGGACCGTGGCCATGGCATCCCCTGGAAGGGCAACTACAGCTCGTGGTTGGAACAGAAAGAAAATCGCCTGAAGCAGGAGGAATCGACCGAGTCCGCTCGCCAGAAAGCGCTGAAAAAAGAACTTGAGTGGGTCAGGCAAAATCCCAAAGGACGGCAGTCCAAATCCAAGGCCCGTATTGCCCGCTTCGATGAACTCAACTCGCAGGAATACCAGAAGCGCAATGAAACGCAGGAGATATTCATTCCTGTCGCGGACAGGCTCGGTAATGAAGTCATCGAGTTGAAGGGTGTATCCAAAGCGTATGGAGACAGGCTACTGATCGACAACCTGAGCTTCAAAGTGCCACCGGGAGCTATTGTCGGGATCATCGGACCCAACGGGGCGGGAAAATCCACCCTGTTTCGCATGATCACAGGAAAGGAGCAGCCGGACTCCGGAGAATTGACGATTGGCACAACCGTCAAGATCGCGCATGTGGATCAATCGCGTGACGCTCTCGAAAGCGGAAAAACCGTATTCGATACCATTTCAGATGGCCATGATATCCTCACTGTCGGCAGGTATGAAACGCCTGCTCGCGCCTATCTGGGGCGCTTCAACTTCAAGGGGGCGGACCAGCAGAAGAACGTCGGCAATCTTTCAGGCGGCGAGCGTGGCAGGCTTCATTTGGCAAAAACGCTCATCTCGGGTGGCAACGTCCTGTTACTGGATGAGCCTTCCAATGATCTGGACGTGGAAACGTTGCGGGCATTGGAAGATGCATTGCTGGAGTTTGCCGGATGTGTGCTAGTCATCTCGCACGACCGCTGGTTTCTCGACCGTATTGCGACTCACATCCTGTCGTTCGAGGGTAATTCACAGGTCACGTTCTTCAGTGGCAATTATCAGGAATACGAAGCTGACAAGCGGAAGCGTCTTGGTGAAGAAGGCGCAAAACCTAAACGGATCAGGTATAAACCGATTAACCGGTAATATCGGCAGGTGGCGTTGGCCTCAGGTCGGCTTCTGCATCGCACCTGCTCCTCCGCTCGGGCCGATTAGCACCCCACGGACTCTAAATGGAGGAGAGGGGTTCCCCGGTCAGCGTGACTCTGCCAGCAGCAGCCTGATCCGATGTCAGCCCTCACCACCATCGTTAATAGCGGCCTGGAAGCTTGGGGCCTGTGCCGCTGTCTCCTTCATCGTCGTCATACCTTTCCGTTCCGTCAGTGCTGTATCTTGAGTTGTCATGTTTGGGGGTGGTCTTGGTCGCAGCCCGATCTTTTTTACTCCATTTCTCCTTTATGCTTTCGTCCTGGTTCGGGGAACCCGTGTCCCTCACGGCCCCGGAATCACCGGGCGCTATCGAATCCGGCATGTCGTAATCACCCTCAGCCGCATGAACTATCCCGGTACCGGCCACGCCGAAAACCAGCGCACCCGCCAGCGCCAATAACTTAGCTCTCAATTTTATAGAAAATTTCATGGCTGCATCCTTTATCAACTCAGCAATATTGCTGCGCTTTAAATTTATGTGAATTTTTCGGAGGGTTCGGTGCGTTAGCGCACCAACTATCAGTCGGCTATCAAAAAAACCAGTGTGATAGTTTAATCGACCGGCAGAGATGTTGCTTTTCAGTTTCCGGGAAAATACCATTGACGTGCCAACTGACATGCCATGAGCAAATTAGCGATCGATCCGGCTCAGCGAGGCCATATGTCAGGCGTCTCGACATGCTCCGGACGAAACCCGATACCGATTAATCGGGCAGGAATCCATTGCAGCAAGGGAAAGCGCGCAAGTAGACGGAAAAAAATTGGGGGCGAAAGAGAATCATCGCCACGTAATACACGGCCAATGACCTGTTTCTGGAGAAAGAGCTGTAATCGCTGCGTCATGCGCGTCGGCCAAGCGCGACGCTGTTGAATCCGCCGCAGCGCCGCAATAGTGGGTCTATCCTCCCGTAACGGCGCGGCCAGTGCATTCGATGCGGCAATTGCATCCTGAATTGCCAGATTGATTCCGACACCGCCGATTGGTGACATGGCATGTGCCGCGTCACCAAGGCAGAGAAGGCCCGGGCAATACCACTGACGCAGCCGATCGACCTGAACAGTGAGTAGCTTGACCGCTTCCCAGTCTTGCAGTTCACCGACACGATCAGCTACAAACGGTGCCAGCTCCGCAATCGTGTCGCGTAATGACGGCAACCCTCGCTCGCGAACCTGCGCATAGGAACCTTTCGGGATCACGAAACCGCATTGCCAGTAGGCGTCCCGGTTCAGCATGACAAAGACCCTGCCCGCATCGAAACGTCCGACAGGGTCTTCCGGATCCCCGGCGCACCGAGACAGCCGAAACCATAATACATCCATAGGTGCGCCATACTCGATGCCCCTCAGTCCGGCACGCGCACGCACAATGGAATGCCGGCCATCCGCTCCGACCACAAGGCTCGCATGCACGTCCAGCGGACCCTCCGGTGTCACCGCCTGCAACCCGACGATACGTCCCTCCTCTTCGATGAGCCCAGTCACTTCAGTGTTCATTCGCAAGCTGAACGTCGGATATCGGGCTGCCCGTTCGGCAAGAAAACTCAGGAAATCCCACTGCGGCATAAAAACGATAAAGGGACATCGGGCTTGCAAATAACCGAAGTCAGCCACTGTCAATGCAAGCGCGCCAAATTGCCCATTGACCCGATGTGCTTTTTGATGCGGCAGATCCAGTAGCGCTTCGAGAAATCCAAGCTCATGCATGGCTTCCAATGTGGATGGATGGATGGTATCTCCTCGAAAGTCCCGCAGAAAATCCGCATGCTTTTCCAGAACCAGCACCTCAACACCCGCGCGAGCCAATAGCAGCCCCATCATTATGCCAGCCGGACCCCCACCCGCGATGCAACAGCGAACCGCTACCGTATCCATTTTTATCCGGGGCAATTAAAGGAATAGAAAAGACTACGCTTGAATCAGGGATTTAACAAATGATCGCTTTAATGGGAATTGGGCCCCCTTCTGCAAGTCTATTTTTCCCCATATCCGGCTGGCATCAGCTACCATATAGGCTGGCAGCACTCATGATAGTGGTTATGTGCCATGCACCCGGGCAGCTATGCTCCCGGTACCCACACATGAATCGAAAAAATCCCCCCATCCGCGTTCAAATGGAATTCATGAAATCAGTTTTGTCTACTGTCCTGCTCGCCTTGGTCTTTACAGCATCTATCGAAGCGGGTGCATTCGCATCCAGTGCCCAGCCCGATTATAAAGATAACGCCGTGAGTGGAATAACTACCGGCGAATTCAACGATAAACGCATGCAAATTGCGGAAATACAGGAAAAAACCCGTGGCGATAATGGCGAGGCATTTGAAGGTGAACGCCGGATAGACGGCAGTATGGCTCAAAAAGTAGTACGAGTGGCAACAACGAGTGGCATACGATTAACCTCCCAGCATGAGGCAGGCAAACAGCAGCAAACGGTACAAACGTTAGCTTTATCCAGTTCAGCCGGACGTCAGAACGAAGACGGCGGAGCTTGTTCCGAGTGCCCTGAAATGATACCCATTCCGGGCAATAAATTTGCGATCGGGAAATATACCGTTACTTTCAAGGAATGGGACGCTTGCGTGGCGGCAGGGAGCTGCGGGGGATATCAACCCCCGGACAATGGTTGGGGACGCGGCAGCAGGCCCGTGATCAATGTAAGCTGGGACGATGCACAAGCTTATATACAATGGATATCGGGAAAAACCGGGAAAACCTACCGTCTGCCGACTAAAGACGAATGGGAAATCGCCGCCCAGGCGGGCTCAACCAGCGACTATTACTGGGGCAACGATGTCGGACGTAATAATGCCAACTGTGATGGCTGCGGAAGCGAGTGGGACAACAGAAGAACCGCGCCGGTGGGCAGTTTCAAGCCCAATGCTTTCGGGATATACGACATGATGGGAAATGTCTGGCAATGGACGGATACCTGCTGGCAAGGCAATTGCGCAAAGCGTATGTTTTTTGGCGGCTCGTGGAATCACCGGCCCCAGGACATGCGGGCTATCACCCGCAACTGGTTCGATACGAACAAACGCATGCGCTATCTGGGTTTTCGTCTTGCCATGACATTGCCCTGAAGTGCGCAGCAGGCTTGCAAAAGCGTCTGGCCGGTTCATATTTCGCCGCTTTTTCGGCCAATAGAATAACTGGACCGCTAGTTTGCTCGCCTGATTTTCGCGCCCAACCGGGATAGCTTGTCCTCGATGCGCTCATAGCCGCGATCGAGGTGATAGATGCGATCAATGATGGTTTCACCCCTGGCGATCAGTCCCGCCAGCACCAGGCTGGCGGAGGCGCGAAGGTCAGTGGCCATGACGTTGGCGCCATCGAGACCGGCCACGCCACATACTACCGCAGTGTTGCCCTCGACCTTGATATCGGCATTCATGCGTTTTAATTCCTGCACGTGCATGAAGCGATTTTCGAATATGGTTTCGGTAATGATTGCAGTACCCGTGGCGACGCTGTTCAGCACCATGAATTGTGCCTGCATATCGGTAGGAAACGCCGGATAAGGTGCGGTTCGCAGATTTACCGACTTTAATGGATTATTCATTTTCAAATATATCCAGTCTTCTCCGGATTCAATCGCCGCACCTGCCTCCATCAGCTTGTCGAGCACCGCATCGAGCGTGTCGGAGCGGGTTTGCCTGAGGTGTATCTCGCCGCCGCTGGCAGCAGCGGCGACCAGGAACGTACCTGTCTCGATGCGATCGGCCATGACGCGATAAGTTGCGCCATGCAAGGCCTCCACGCCCTCGATCGTGATGATATCGGTGCCCACGCCATGAATTTTCGCACCCATTGCGATAAGACAATTGGCCAGATCCGTTACTTCCGGCTCTCGCGCTGCGTTTTCGAGTATGGTCGTCCCATCGGCCAGGGTTGCCGCCATCATCAGGTTTTCGGTGCCGGTGACGGTGACGATATCCATGACGATGTGCGCACCGTTGAGGCGCTTGGCCTTTGCATGAATGTAGCCATGTTCGATATCGATCTCCGCACCCATCGCCTGCAACCCTTTGATATGCTGGTCAACAGGCCGCAGGCCGATAGCACAACCGCCCGGCAGCGACACGCTTGCCGCACCTGCGCGCGCCAGCATCGGGCCCAGCACCAGAATTGCGGCCCGCATGGTTTTCACCATCTCATAAGGCGCAACCAGATGAGAAAGTTGCGCGGCAGTCAGTTCTGTCCTGTCGTCGTTCGCTGCGACGCCGATGCCCATCTGCTCAAGAAGACTCAGCATGGTCGTTACGTCGTTCAGATGCGGAACGTTCTCTATCGTGAGGGTTTCACCCGTAAGCAAAGAAGCGCATAGAATTGGCAAGGCAGCATTTTTTGCACCCGAAATGCGGACTTCTCCGAAAAGAGGCTCGCCGCCCTGTATGATCAGTTTTTGCATAGGCCGTTACTTATAAGTTGTGAGCAATACATGCGCTACTTATTATCGGATTAGCGATAATAAGTTTCTCAAGCCCGATATCGCGGCAATATGGACGCGTGTGAAATTCCCGTTCCGTCGAATGGTTGATCATATGCCATATGAATTTTATGTCCACACCTTGAGGCTGATGATAAGCCTATAAGTGCATTCTATTTTTTTGTGGCAATGATGAGTATCGAGCTTGGGATTTTATGGTTGAAATGTGCGGAAATTCCCGTCATCATATCGCAAAGCCAACCTTCATAGTTCCAAATTTGCAGACCTTTGGAGCGAAGACACATTAACAACCCGAGGAGAATACATGAAAAAAAAGACGATACAAACTACTGATGCGCCCCAGGCAATCGGCACCTATTCCCAAGCGATACGTGTAAGCGGCGGAGATACGGTTTATGTTTCGGGCCAGATCGGCCTGGACCCGATTTCCATGCAGATGGTAAATGGAGTCGAGGAGCAAATCCATCGGGTATTTTTAAACTTGAAAGCCGTGGCAGCGGCGAGTGGCGGCGTCCTCAGCGACATCGTCAAATTGAATGTGTATCTGATAGACCTTGCCAATTTTCAAAAAGTAAACGAGATCATGGCCAGCTACTTTGATGCACCCTATCCAGCACGCGCTGCAGTCGGTGTAGCGGCGCTGCCGCGTGGCGCGCTGGTGGAAATGGACGCGGTGTTGGTATTGCCGGGGTGAAGGGCAACACGGAATGTACTCCCACGCCTCATGCCCCTTCTCATCTGGGCAGCAAGACGGTGCAGGAAAAACTCGTCAGGCTGGGTATTGTCGATGAGTTGGATCTGGTGCTGCACTTGCCGCTGCGCTATGAAGACGAAACACATCTATATCCCATCAATGATGTGCCTGCCAACAAGACAGTACAGGTCGAGGGCGTCATTATCCGCAGCGAAATCATGTATCGCCCCCGCCGGCAACTCGTTTGTCAGATAGAAGACGGCAGCGGCACGTTGTTCATGCGTTTCCTCAATTTCTACGGTAGTCTGGCGAAAGCCTACTCCACCGGCACGCGAGTGCGATTGCTTGGAGAAGCCCGGGCAGGTTTTTTTGGCGTTGAAATGGTCCATCCAAAATGCCGGCTCGTGGGGGAACAGGAACCGCTGGCCGATGCGTTGACGCCGGTTTATCCCACCACTGCCGGACTTTCTTCGGAAACGATACGCAAGCTGATCCGTCGAGTACTTCAGCAGGCCCGGGATGCAGGCAGTCAATGGGACTATCTTTCGGAAACGCTGCCTGATGCGGTGTTAACGCATTATCAGCTCCAGGGTTTCAAGGACAGCGTCTTATTCCTGCACCAACCTCCGCCGGACGCACCGGTCGCTCTATTGCAGGAACGCACCCATCCCGCCTGGCGCCGGATCAAGTTCGATGAACTGCTGGCTCAGCAATTGTCCATGCGCTTGCATTATCGGCAGCGCCGCAACGGCAGCGCGCCCGTTCTGTCCGCCAGAAACAAGTTGACTGAAGCACTGCTGGCATCGCTGCCGTTTGAACTCACCAGCGGGCAGAAAAAGGCTTTTTCTGAAATCAGCCGCGATCTGGCTGTGGCCCATCCGATGCAACGTCTGTTGCAAGGAGATGTAGGCAGCGGCAAAACCGTCGTGGCGGCATTGGCCATGTTACAAGCCATCGAAAATAATTATCAGGCCGCACTGATGGTCCCGACCGAGATCCTTGCTGAACAGCATTATCAGAAGCTTTCCGCCTGGCTTGCCCCGCTCCTGGCTCATCTGGACATGACGATTGCCCGGTTATCCGGCAATCAGAAAAGAAAACAGCGGGAAATCATGCTGGCCAATATCGCCGAAGGTAAAGCCATGCTTGCCATCGGCACCCACGCACTATTCCAGGAGCAGGTCGAATTCGACAGGCTGGGCCTTGTGATCATTGATGAACAGCATCGGTTTGGCGTTCACCAACGGCTGGCATTACGAGAAAAGGGCACGAAAAGCGGCGCCAGGCCGCATCAGTTGATGATGAGTGCCACGCCCATTCCGCGCACCCTCTCGATGAGCTATTATGCCGACCTTGATGTGTCGTTGATTGACGGGCTGCCGCCCGGCAGAACCCGGGTCCTGACTAAACTGGTCGCGGATACGCGGCGCCATGAAGTCACCGCCCGTATTCAGGAAGCCTGCCGTGCGGGAAAACAGGCCTATTGGGTTTGTCCGTTGATTGAAGAATCTGAGGCTTTGCAACTCAAGACAGCCCTTGAGACTTACGAAACGTTGCGCCTGACTTTCCCGGAATTGAAAATCGGCCTGGTGCATGGACGACTCCCCTCCCAGGAAAAGTCAGCAGTGATGGAATCATTCGCGCAAGGTGAGATACATCTACTGATCGCCACCACTGTTATCGAAGTAGGAGTGGATGTGCCGAATGCCTCGCTAATGGTGATCGAGCACGCCGAACGCATGGGCCTGGCACAATTGCATCAATTAAGAGGTCGCGTGGGACGGGGAGCAGAAGGAGGGATATGCATATTGCTGTATCAGAAGCCTTTATCCGCGACGGCCCGGGAGCGACTCAAAATTATTTTCGAGCAAACCGACGGTTTCGAAATCGCGCGTCAGGATTTGCGCCTTCGCGGTCCGGGCGAGTTTCTCGGTGCCCGCCAGAGCGGTGTACCCATGCTGCGCTTTGCCGATCCGGAACAGGACACGGATTTACTCGATGCGGCTCGCACCGCCGCCGAGGAATTATTGCGTGACTATCCGGAAGCTGCGAAACACCATCTTCAGCGTTGGATGGGAAGAAAAATTGAATACCTGCGGGTATAAAAAGCACCGGCATCGACGTTTGTGATTCAAGCTGCTTCATGAATTAAACCCAGATAATCCATTAGGACACGAGATGATGGCGAGGCAGGTTGCGAGACAGTTTTGCCGGTTGGGAGAAGTCCATAGCTTGGTCTATGGACGCCGCGCAGGTAGCAAAAATGACCGCAAACTGACCGCCAGCACTCGGGTAGGCTCGCAGAGCCGTCTAATGGATTATCTGGGTTAAACATGACGCCACAAATGGAGAGAAAGGTTGATTTTACAGATCAGGAATCTGAATCTTCGGTATCCCGACAAAATACTGTGCCAAAACCTGAGTTTGACCATCAATCCGGGCGAATGCTGGGCAATACTCGGCCAGAACGGTTGCGGCAAGACGACTTTGATCCATGCATTGGCCGGCTTGAGCCACGCCAATGGAAACGATGAGCCACCGGTAATAGTGGCGGGAAAAACGCCACAAGCCTGGTCTCAGCGCGAACTTGCCCGCATTCTGGGTGTTATGCTGCAGGAAGAGCCGGGCGAGTTCTGGGGAAATGTGCATGAATATGTGTTGCTTGGACGATATCCCCATGCCCAAAATATGTTCGGCTGGCAGACTGTCGACCACGAAATCGCAAATGAAGCCATCGAGGAAATGGAATTGACCAAACTCGCCCATCGTCCATTTATTACGCTTTCAGGCGGCGAGCGCCAGCGCGCGCGTATTGCTTTGTTGCTCGCCCAGGCGCCACAATGTTATTTACTGGATGAACCGCTGCAACACCTGGATCTGCGCCATCAAGCGAGTGCAATGAGACTATTCGGCAAATTGGCCGCTCAGGGCAGGACGCTCGTCATGGTGCTCCACGATATTGGCTGGGCAAACCGCTTCTGCGACCATATCCTCATGCTGTTCGACAATGGCCGCACCATTGCGGGAACCACTGAAGAAGTGCTTAACCGGGATAATCTCGAAGCACTTTACCAGTGCAATATGATGGAATTCGTTCTTGGAAGCGCCCGCCATTTCGTGCCGGAAACGATGCCGCGTGTATAATTCCGTATCCAGCAGCCGACGGCGACTTTTAGCTCATCTTTTTGTGGGCACCATGTTCAGCAGTGTACTTTCTGCATCACTTAACCTCACCTTTTTGATGAGTTCGCCCGTGCGAGACTTATTCAGAGGCTTCCCGATTTCGTAATGATCCGTAAACTGCTCCGCCGCGTCTTTAGCCGCAACTCATCCGCTCCCGTCCCTTCTACCCGCTCTTCTTCCGCTGAGCCGCATATCATCCCACGTGAACAACATGGCATTATGCGCGGCCACATCAATCCCTGTGCGCTGAAAGTCACATCAGGTCTGCAGGAAGCCGGATATTCCGCTTTCGTCGTCGGTGGCGCAGCACGTGACCTGCTTCTTGGACTGGAGCCGAAAGATTATGACGTCGCCACGAATGCGACACCTGAGGAGGTACGTGCCGTTTTCCGCCGTTCGCGCATCATTGGCCGCCGTTTTAGGCTGGTGCATGTGATGTGCGGCGCCGAGACAGTGGAGGTTTCCACTTTTCGCGGGAGCACCTCCGCCAGCGAGGATGAAGGGACTGTAGCCGACGCGCATGCTGACGAGCATGGACGCCTTCTGCGCGACAACATATTCGGCAGCCAGGAAGAAGATGCCAGGCGGCGGGATTTTACCGTCAATGCATTATTTTTCGATCCTGTCCACGAAGAAATCTGGGACTACCTGAACGGTTATGACGACATCAAGGCACGGCGCTTGCGCATCATCGGCGACGCCATGCGTCGATATCGCGAAGATCCGGTACGGATGCTGCGGGTAGTCCGGCTTTCGGCAAAACTCGATATGCAGATTGATCCGGCTACCGCCGAGCCGATTGCCGATCTTGCTCCTCTGTTGCGAAATGTGCCGCCGTCGCGGCTATTTGACGAAATGTTGAAATTGCTTCTATCCGGTCACGCGCTGACCTGCGTGACCGATTTGCGTAAACGCGGGTTGCATCACGGCTTGTTGCCGATGCTGGACGTCATACTGGAACAGCCGCTGGGTGAGCGCTTCATTACGCTCGCGCTCAAAAATACGGATGAGCGTGTTCATCAGGAAAAACCGGTTTCCCCCGGTTTCCTGTTTGCGGCCCTGTTATGGCACGAAGTACTTGCGAGGTGGAACGTTCGCCAGGCTGCGGAAGAAAAATTGATTCCTGCTTTGCATCAAGCGATGGATGATGTGCTGGCGATACAGAATGGAAATCTCGCAATACCGCGCAGGTATGATGCCATCATGAAGGAAATCTGGGCGATGCAACCACGCTTCATAGGCAGGTCAGGACGCAGGCCATTCCGTTTACTGGAACATCCGCGTTTTCGCGCCGCATATGACTTCATGTTGCTGCGTTGCCAAAGCGGCGAGGTCGACATGGAACTGGGGAAATGGTGGGAAACGTTCCAGCATGCCAGTACCAGCGAACGTGAAGCCATGCTTTTCAAGGATGAGGCGAAAAAGAAGCGCCGAAGAAGCCGTGGCCGACGAACATCCGCCTCCGTCGATGCCGCGAGCCCCGACAATGCAGTTGCGGACGAGCCGGAATAGTCCGGTACCATGAATCGCATGTCAGATCGTCACGCCGTTTCCCAGGCATATATCGGATTAGGCAGCAACCTGGATAATCCGGCGTCGCAGATACGGAAAGCGTTTGAGGAACTGGCGCGCCTTCCATCAAGCCATCTGCTGGCGCATTCCTCGCTTTATCGCAGCGCGCCGATGGGGCATACCGATCAGCCTGATTTCATCAACGCGGTGGCGCTGATTGAAACTGCGCTTGCCCCCCACGACCTGCTCAAAGCCCTGCTTGAAATCGAGCATCTTCACGGGCGCGTGCGTGAATATCTCAACGCGCCGCGAACGCTTGATCTCGATATACTGATGTATGATGGGCTGCAATGGGACGAGGATTGCTTGATTCTGCCGCATCCGCGCATGCATCAAAGGGCGTTTGTGTTGCAACCGCTTCGGGAAATTGCACCGGACTGCCATATTCCCGGGCGCGGCTCGATTGCCGAATTGCTGGCTGCGTGCGCGGGACAGCAAGTCGAACGAGAGCAAGCGCAGTGAAGCTGGGAGAATATCGCTACATCGTGGTGGAAGGGCCGATAGGCGTGGGCAAGACCAGTCTGGCGCGGCGTCTCGCCGGTCACCTGGGCAGCGAATTGCTGCTGGAGAAGCCGGGCGAAAATCCTTTTCTGGCAAAATTCTACGATGATATTCCCCGCCATGCGCTACCGACACAATTGTTTTTTCTGTTCCAGCGAGCCAATCAATTACAGGGCCTGGCGCAAATCGATATGTTCGCCAAGCCCACTATCAGCGATTTTCTGCTCGACAAGGACCCGCTTTTTGCCAAGCTGACCCTGAGCGACGCCGAGTATGATCTGTATCGAAAAATTTATCAGCACCTCCAGCCCGAGGCGCCCTCGCCCGACCTGGTGATTTATTTGCAGGCGTCTCCCGCGACGCTGATTGAACGGGTCAAACGACGCGGCAGCGCTTTTGAAAACAGTATTACATCGGAATATCTGTACCGGCTGACCGAGAGCTATACCCGTTTTTTTCATCAGTACGAAGATGCGCCATTAATGATAATTAACAGCGAAAATCTCAACTTTGTCGATAGGCAGGCGGATTTTGATCTATTGTTGAGGCAGGTGGAGCAGATGCGCGGCCCTCGAGAGTATTTCAATCTTGGGATTTAGCCGGGGCCGATAGCAATACCAGGTCATTTTCAGTCAGGACTATCTGACGCACTACATCAGGAGCTCAAGCATGCGCACCACACAGGACGCTTTACAGAAGATGCGGGATGATGGGGAAAAAATCGCGATCCTCACTTGCTACGATTCAAGCTTTGCGACGTTACTGGAAAATGCCGGTGTTGATATCCTGCTTGTGGGCGATTCGCTGGGTAATGTGCTTCAGGGAGAGGAGAGCACCCTCCCCGTTACGCTGGATGACATGATCTATCATACCCGTTGCGTCTCACGCGGTTCGACCAAGGCATTCATTATGGCCGACATGCCTTTCGGCACGTCCCAGGTAAGCCCGCAGGACACTTTCGAGAACGCCGCCGAGCTAATGGCCGTGGGAGCAAATATGGTCAAGCTTGAAGGGGGTTCCGTCATGTCTGAAACCGTTGAATTCCTGACCCGTCGCGGTATTCCGGTTTGTGCCCATATCGGCTTGACACCTCAATCCGTACACCAGTTAGGCGGCTATAAGGTGCAAGGCAAGACCGATCACCAGGCAAAACAGTTGCTGGAAGACGCGGTCGCCCTGGAAAACGCCGGTGCCGCAATGCTCTTGATGGAAGTAGTCCCCGCTGCGCTCGCAAAAAAAGTTACCAAGAAACTGTCCATTCCCACCATCGGCATCGGGGCGGGGATAGATTGCTCGGCGCAGGTCCTGGTGTTGTATGACATGCTGGGGATCTATTCCGGCAAGAAAGCCCGGTTCATGAAAAATTTCCTGACTGACGCGAACGGGATACATGAAGCGGTTGAAAATTATGTCAGGGCGGTGAAAGCCGGAGAATTTCCCGGGCCGGAGCATGCATTCTGACTTTTGGATTGAAGCATGGAGCTTGTTGCCGATATCTCATCCTTGCGGGCGCGCCTCGGGCATGAATCTTCCATTGCTTTTGTGCCGACCATGGGTAGCCTGCACGAGGGTCATCTGTCGCTAGTGCGTCTCGCACAGCAAGAAGCGGATTTCGTCGTGGTCAGCATTTTCGTCAACCGTCTGCAATTCGCGCCGGGAGAAGATTTTGACCGGTATCCCCGGGCTCTGGCCGATGACTGCGAATTGCTGGAAAATTACGGGGGCGCCAATATGGTTTTTGCACCCGGGGAAAAAGATCTTTATCCTGTGCCGCAGCAGTTCATGCTGGAACCACCACCAGTAGCCAATATTCTCGAAGGTGAATTTCGCCCCGGGTTTTTCCGCGGCGTAGCCACAGTTGTACTGAAACTCCTGAATATCGTACAGCCCCAGACAGCGATATTCGGTAAAAAAGATTACCAGCAACTGCATATCATGCGTGAACTGGTACGGCAGTTGAATTTGCCGGTGAAGATCGTCGCGGGAGAAACAGTACGCGCACCAGACAATCTGGCGTCGAGTTCTCGTAATCGCTATCTGACAAACGAGGAACGCGCCGAGTCAGCACGGCTTTATCAAATGCTGCTACAGGTGAAGCAGGAGATAGAGAACGGCAACAGAAATTTTCGTGAATTAGAGGAAAACGCAAAGAAACTGCTTCGCGAACACTGCTGGAAAATCGATTACATTGCCGTGCGGCACCGCGATACGCTGGCTCCACCATGCAAGGAAGATGAAAATTTGGTGATACTGGGAGCGGCCCGGCTGGGCAAAACCCGTCTGATAGACAACCTGGAAATTTCTGCCTAGCAGCCTTGTGAAAGGATTGGTCTGAATGAATCATCTCGCAATCGCCAAAGTTTTTTTAACAACCCTATCATGCATTTATGCTTACGCTATCCCCGAAGCATTTGCTGAGGCCAAGCATGAATCCGAGCGCCGGGTTGTAGTACGAACGGCGGACAGCCCGAAACTTATAAAGTTTTCGGCACCCACGCCAGCCCGTACCGAGGAGAGCAAAGCAAACGGAACTATCAAGGCGCGCGTTCACATTCGGCCTGATGGTTACGTCAGCGACGTACAACCAATTGGTCGGAACGACACGAGGCTGTGGATGAGCGTTGAGAAAGCGCTGCGTCAATGGCAGTATCAGCCCACGGTGGCAAACGGATCAGCTGTCGCCGCCGTGACCGAGGTGGTGATTGAGTTTCCTCGGCCAGCACCGCACAATTCGGGTAACGTATTGCTAGAGACCGATACATATTATGTGGCTGAACATGCGGGCGAAGACTGGTGCTTTCCTCAGGCCGATAAAGCCACCGTAAATGTTATCTTCCGAGCCGCGGCCGACAAAGACCTGAGTGCGACACCTGAGTATCGTCGGCGCTTCGAGGCCGAGATTTGGCCAGTTATCGAGCGAGCTTGTAACCCTATAACGACGGTTTTTGTCTCAAACTATTTGGCAGGAGTTCGCGTGCTGGGTTATGAGCATGCAGAGATTCCGGAAACCGAATTGCTCAAAGGCTCCCAAACAGAGCGACCAATCAATCAGCTCCTGATCTACAAAAACCCATCCGGTGCGCTAGAGTACAAAATGATGGCGGACTACGGCACCTATGCAAGCTTGGCGGAGCTACGCGCTGCACGCGGCCAGCAAGCGATCGTAACCTTGACAGCAACCGCTCCACGACAAGCGCCAACCTTGTCAGAGGAGGAAGCATTTCCTCCTCTGCAACTACAGGGTCTTGCTCATAGTCGCCAAATCAAGACGCTATACCTTGGTCAGTTTAACCTTGGTCAGTTTAGCCGGATGACGCCCGTTGCTGATCCGACCAAACTCGCCATTATTACCGACGACGGCATCACGGGTCGTAAGCTCCTCGCAGCCTACGTCGAGGCTTTTTCGGACCGGTGTCCCGATTCCTTGAGTTCAAACAAAATTGCAATCAGGGAAACGATTACGCGACGAAGTCAGCGCACCAACGACGTTGGGGTCGTCGTCAGCGACGAAATCCTCTCGAGCGTTACAAATGATACTGGCATTTTTGCTGAACCCCGGTTTGCACAAGCTTATGTATCCGTCCGCAATTCCGATTCCTTCGAAGCGCTGGTGACTATAATGCGGCAGCTGATGACAAAGCGCGCTTCGAGCTTCGGTGGAGCGGGATTGTCCGTGCTTTCCGAAGTACTTGAAATTGGCGCGGAAATGCGCGAGCTTGTCGCACGACACGGTTGCAAAAGCCCTCAAATCAAACGGCTGGGGGAAAATATTCTTTCATACGTTAAGATGCAATCGCCCAAGCCGGAATATTCGTTCGACGCGTTTGCGTACTATTGCCGACGCACAATTACTGCAATTATTCCACAGGCGCGCCCTTTGAGTTGCCCTTGCATACAGAAGGCATTGCAGGCATCGCTGAGCCCTAGTCAGTACTGGGTGCTTGAGGATGATTTCACTGAGCAACGTTTTCTCATCTCTGCATTAGCTAAAGTAGGTCTACCTCAAAAGTTGGCTATATGTTTGTAAGAAAAACTTTCCTGATGGTGGTTTGCTTGTGTCTGTCACCTGTCTCGATAGCTACGACTTTTGACTGGAGCGCCGTAGGGTTACGCGTCGCCGTACGTGAGATTCTTTTACCTATCGGTCCGGCGCACTTACCGTATGTGGTGGCGGTCCAGGAAGGTGGTCCCGCTTTCTACGCCGGCGTACAACCCGGCGACGCGGTTTCATTCCTCAAATGTGGTTCCTGGAACTTGAACTTCATAGAGAACGTCAGGAATGGCGGTGCTTATTTTCCATCTTATTCTGCAGTAAACAGCCAAGAATTCTCGGAATACACGGATGTCGATTCATTATGCAAACCGGAACGTGAAGGACTTATATCTGTAGCAATCCCTTCTGCCGATAAACGTCGTTTGAAGAGGATGATTGAGTTTCGTACTGATGTAAGAGGTACCGGCAAATGGCTTGACACTAAGGCCGGGGTTACAGATATTCTCAGTTCAGCACGTGCGACTAGAAACAACCTGTACGCAGAGCTCTTAGGTCGTGCGGAGAAGGAACTGCTCGCATCTCCTTGTTCTTACGACGTGAGTAACCCGTACGACCTCACAAAAATGCCACCGATTATTCGCGAAATAACTGCTGCTGAAGGGGGCAGCGGCACTATAGATCCAATGTATTGGCGAGACGTCGTTCAAATGATGTGTGACGAGGAACGTCGAGGCAAGTTACCTTCGTTCGAATCGGCATTGGTGCGGATGAGCAAAGGCTGGCTCAATCCATGCGAGTACGACGGAGGTGTCAATTATGGCAATGTGCCACTTAACCCCGAGCGCCGCGAACGCCGATACTCGCGCACTGAATACGAATCACTGACCGATTTCAACTATACGCTCGTTGCGCTGCTTAACGACACCCAGCGTAAGTGTTTCTACGATTTAGTGCGCTCAGCTCTCACGAAACGCTAATTAATATGTTTTGAGATTTTCTTCGCTATTTGAGCAGCTATGTTGTAGCAGCCTACATTCAAAATCGCTCCGATCTGCATTCAGTGCGATTTTGAGCCAAAGGCATCGGTTTCGAGTGACCTGAACATCCATCAATGTCGATACTGTTCCCTGGTGAATCCGACTGCTTGTCCCACGACGACAAGACTTTTTAGATCTCCATTGCCATCGGGCAGGACAAGCCCGTCAAAAAGTACCGCAGGCATTTTTTACGGAAGTGATATACGGAACAGAACATGAACCGGTTCGCATGGAAAGCCGAATGTAATCTATCGCAAACTCTTCACACTCCTCTCCAGTGCCACAGAAGCCTCTGATTTTCATGCAAATTATCTCGTCGCTACTTAGCGACACATAATATACGCCTGATTTCAGCGGGTTAGAGGGATAAGCTCCTTTTATGTTGCTTGCAGGCAACATAAATATTGTCAGATTTCGCTTTTTTTCTCCTTATTTTATGCAAGTCCCTGTTCCGCAAGGTTTAATACCGGTTGGCATGATAAATGCTTTTCCACGTATAACAACTGCAATACCAGTTGAGCCTGTTGATAATCAAGCGCCGAAAATTATCCTCCGCCCGGAGGTACTGTCAGGGGACGGGTATGAGCGTCAGTTCGGAGTCAGTTGTTCAGGTCACTAGATTTCTTTAAATCATCGTCATCATAGTAGTGTCACGAGCGAAGGATACACTTCGGCGGCACGGCTCAACACAAAGGAGTTCTCATATGTCTCCACTGCACAGCCCGAAGCAGAATCGTATTTTGGCCGCCCTGCCGCGAGAGGATTATGGACGGCTCTTCGCATTTCTTGAGTTCATATCAATGCCATTGGGAAAAATAATTCATGAGCCGGGTTCGCCTATTACTCATGCATATTTTCCCACCACCAGCATTGTTGCGCCTTTGTATGGCGCGGAGAATGGGGCCTCCGTGCAACTTTCAATAATCGGTAATGAAGGGCTCACCGGTATTTCGTCTCTTTTAGGCAGCGGCAGCATGCCTGCCGGCGTGGTTGTTCAAAGCGCGGGTGAGGGCTACCGGGTGAAAGTGGGCGTGCTGAAAAAAGAATTCGATTTGAGGGGCGGGTTACAGCACTTGGTACTTCGTTTTACTCAAGCGCAGATTACCCAAACAGCGCAGAACGCTGTTTGCAACCGCCACCATAATATAGAGCAGCAGTTATGCCGCTTCCTGCTGATGAGCCTGGACCGATTGTCGCGCCGGCAGTTGAAAATGACACATGAGCAGATTGCGATCATGCTGGGTGTCCGCCGCGAAAGCGTGACTCAGGCCGCTCTCAAGCTGCAAACGATAGGTGCAATCCACTACAGCCGTGGCCATATCACGGTTTTGGATCGTGAAGAGCTGGAAAATTCAGTATGCGAATGTTATACGGTGGTAAACGCCGAGTATGACCGCCTGCTATGGAATGATACCCCTCATTTTCCTGCTCAGCAGGGTCTGGATCGGGTTGTGCGAAACACGAACCGAAACATGGAAGAAGAGCTACGGACCGTAAACTGAGGAGAGCCCCGGACTACTTCAGCGAAAACCAGGTTTCGCCCTCCCCTACCTGAAGCTGAGTAGTCCGGCTTGTCGCGTGATGACGGACTGCTAACCTGTCATGAGTTCTCTGAGAACGTAAGGTAAGATGCCGCCATGCAGGTAATAGTCCACCTCGATGGCCGTATCAATTCTGCACAGTAAGTCGATCTTCCGGCTTGAACCATCTTCTTCACGGATGACGAGTGTCACATCCTGCTGCGGGCGGACATCTTGCAAACCCAGAAGATCGAATTGTTCATTACCTTTGATGCCTAGCGATTGGGCGCTGTCGTCCCCTTTGAATTGTAACGGCAACACGCCCATGCCAACCAGATTGCTGCGGTGTATGCGTTCGAAGCTCCTGGCAATTACTGCCTTGACGCCAAGTAATTGTGCTCCCTTCGCAGCCCAGTCGCGGCTTGATCCAGCACCGTATTCTTCTCCTCCGAATACCAGCGTCGGTACGCCCTCTGCCACATATTTCATGGCTGCATCGTAAATGCTCATCTGCTGAGCATCAGGATAATGCAGGGTTATGCCCCCCTCGCTGCCCGGTATCATCAGGTTTTTGATGCGTACATTAGCAAAGGTACCTCGCATCATCACGTCATGGTTCCCCCGGCGCGCGCCATAACTATTGAAATCGGGCTTTGATACGCCGTTTGCGAGCAGGTATTTTCCCGCGGGTGAAGTATCCTTGATGGCGCCGGCAGGACTGATGTGATCGGTAGTCACGGAGTCACCGAAAATACCCAGGACGCGCGCATTTCGTACCTCGCCGATCTGCCCGGGCTGCATGGAAAAATCTTCAAAGAACGGTGGCTCGGCAATATAGGTGGACTTTGGCCAAGTGTACACTTGGCCTGAAACCGCTGAAACATCGTTCCATAATGGATGATCCTTGGTCAAATTGCTGTAGAGCCGACGGAACGTTTCCCCATTAGTGGCGAATTTCATCAATGCGTGGATCTCATCCTCGCGCGGCCAGACATCCGCAAGCATGACAGCTGCCCCATCCTCTGCGAAACCCAATGGCTCAGTCGTCAAATCCCTGAGCATGGTCCCGGCAATGGCATATGCCACCACCAGCGGCGGAGAAGCAAGGAAATTTGCGCGGACACTGGAGTGAATTCGCGCTTCGAAATTGCGATTGCCGGAGAGCACTGCGGCGCAAACCAGATCATTTGCCCCCATCGCTTCCTCGATGGGTTCGGATAGCGGCCCTGAGTTGCCTATGCAAGTGGTACAGCCATAGCCTACAAGATTAAAACCAAGTTTTTCCAGGTAGGCCAACAAGCCGGTAGCCCCGAGATACTCCGTCACCACACGCGACCCAGGGGCCAGCGAAGTCTTGATATGCCGCTTTACCGTCAGTCCTTTTTCTACTGCCTTCTTTGCCAGCAGGCCCGCTGCAAGCAGCACACTGGGGTTGGACGTATTGGTGCAGGACGTAATCGCTGCAATCACCACATCGCCGTGGCCCAGATCGAATGGGCCGTTCGATATGCATACCGGTGCTTCGTCCGTATCCAGTATTGGACGATTGCTGACCATCTCCGTAACATTCCTTGCGCTCCCCAGTTGCAAGGGAATGTTTTCCTGCCCTGCGCCGGCGATGTGAGCCTCTCTGCCCATTTCTTTGTCATTACAACTGCGCACTGGATGACGCAGATCCAAATCTGTCGCGCTTTTACCGTAACCGCTTTCCACAACGGGTTTGGTAAAGAGTTCGGTAAATCTGGATTTAATATTATCGATTTCAATGCGGTCCTGAGGGCGCCGAGGCCCTGCCAGCGAGGGCGAAACCGTGCCCAGATCAAGCTCCAGTTCACGTGTGTAATCGATGTCGCCCTTGCGGGGTGTACCGTACATCTCCTGAGCCTGAAAATAGGATTGAAGCGCGGCGACTTCCTCTTCGCTACGCCCGGTACCGCGGAAATACTCGATGGTGGCATCATCCACAGGAAAGAAGCCCATGGTGGCGCCATATTCAGGTGCCATATTGGCGATAGTGGCGCGATCGGGCACGGATAACGACGCGGTACCTTCGCCGAAAAATTCCACGAACTTGCCCACCACGTGAGCTTTGCGCAACATCTCGGTAACGGTCAGAACGAGATCGGTGGCGGTGACGCCGTCACGCAAACGGCCTGTAAGATTTACACCGACCACGTCGGGAGTGAGAAGATAAACCGGTTGCCCCAGCATCCCGGCTTCCGCTTCGATCCCCCCAACGCCCCAGCCTATGACCCCGATGCCATTGATCATAGTGGTATGTGAATCCGTGCCGACCAATGTATCCGGATACACCACCCCATCTTTCTGGTGCACCCCGCGGGCGAGATACTCCAGATTCACCTGGTGCACAATACCGATGCCCGGGGGCACTACCGTAAACGTGTCGAATGCCTGCATGCCCCACTTTATAAACTCATAACGCTCATTATTGCGACGGAATTCAATTTCCATATTGAGTTTGAGCGCCTGATCGTTACCGTAGTAATCGACCTGAACCGAATGGTCAACCACTAGATCAACAGGCACCAGCGGCTCGATGAGCTTAGGGTCCCTGCCCATTTTTTCCGCCACACCACGCATTGCCGCCAGATCGACCAGGAGCGGTACACCGGTGAAATCCTGCAGCAGGATACGCGATACCACAAAGGGAATCTCATCCATCCGCGCCGCATTGGGTTGCCAGTTGGCGAGTCGCCTCACATGAGCTTCTGTGACTTTCTTGCCATCGCAATGGCGCAAAACCGATTC
The DNA here is from genome assembly GCF_900100985.1 of Nitrosospira sp. Nsp1. NCBI lineage: Bacteria > Pseudomonadati > Pseudomonadota > Betaproteobacteria > Nitrosomonadales > Nitrosomonadaceae > Nitrosospira > Nitrosospira sp. Nsp1. The sequence continues at coordinate 5,436 of NZ_FMUF01000033.1, read as the reverse complement.
CAGCACAATACGAAGGGAGATCGGCAGACGTGAAATCTTACCCACGCCCGATGCTTCGAGCGCAGGCAAAGAATAAAACTTTGCTTTCCTGTTCGCGGAAAGAACAATTTCCTTTTGTGTGTTGAATGGATTGTGAGTCATGGATGCTCCTTAAAAAATTGCCGTATCGGTCGAGCCGGGATTTGCGGAAATCAATCCCACCGGATGGATCAGAATCTGCGACCCCTGAACTGAGCAAGCCAAACTGAGCGAGCCATTTGACGATCCTCGATCAAGATCACCTGGCGATATCCTTGTTATTTTTTTCCGCCTTATATTCTGCAATATCGGCTTCGATGACGCTCCTGGAAAAACTCTGGTAGGCAAGCCCGATGCGTTTGGCCATTGTGTCGGGAAAGAGATGGAAATCTCCTGATTTCAGTGCGGCGATTATACCTTCCGCCACGACGGACGAAGGCTCGGCATTTCCATTCAAGCCAGCCATATCGGACATGTCAGTGGCGATAAGGCCGGGATGCACGCTGAGCACTGCTGTGCCCTGTTGGCCCAGCAACTCGCGCAACGCCTGCGTGAGAGAGTAAGTGGCCGCCTTGGAAGCGGAGTGGGTCGCAAAGTTCGAAGCGCATTTCAATGATGCGATCGAGTTGAGCTGGACAAACGCACCGCCGCCATTTGACTTGAGAATGGGAGCAAATGCTTGCGCCATGCGGATCAACCCGAATACATTGATCTTCATTGCCAACTCGAGCGAATCTATCGCATCGCTATCCAGCGGGGTTGAAGCCCTGAAGACAGCTGCATTGTTAACCACCACCTGAACATCACTCGTTCTATCCGCCAGCGCTGTGATAGTTTCCGGTTCAGCCAGATTCAACTGAACAGGTTCCACCATGTCGCCATAATGCTCGGTCAGGGGTATGGCAGAATCCAGGTTGCGAACCGCGGCATAGACTTTCGTTGCGCCATGATGCAGGAAAGCATCGACTATCGCGCTGCCTATTCCACGATTCGCTCCCGTGACAAGTGCTATCTTGCCATTGATGTCGCAGGTTATTTTCATTTTATGTATAACATTGGCTTGGCGTGAATCGATGTCGATCTGGCTAACCATGAACACGCATTCAATTATATTCCGCTTGAACCCTTCCGCGCAGCTCTTATTCAGAACTTCCTTATGTCTCGCGATTTTGAGCCGTTGAGGTTCTGGATTCAATCAACGCTTGTATCCAATGGAACAAGAGGAAAGGGATGAGTCTATCATTGGAGCTCGGCGAAGGGATTACTTTCTCACGACCATTAATGTTAGTGGCATAATCCCTAAATGGCGCTTGAACCCTGAATATTGTCTAGTATGAAGAAGCGGACGGTGATAATGCAGTTCGGCCCCTGTCTGGGCGTGCAGCATGCCGCAACCTTTGCCGCTGATCTGGATGCGGCTCGCTGGGTTTTCTTATAAGAACATTTTTTATGGCACGCACCACGCTGGCTCTGTTGCATGGTTTTCTCGGTTTCTCACATAGAGGGCCTATTGAATATTTTCGCGGCGTAAAGGGAGCATTGCGCGATATGCATATTACGCCCCTTATCCCCGAAGTGCCCACCGCCGGCACCATAGCCGAGCGCGCGGAAACGCTTGCCTCAAAACTTCTTCGCGACAACACATCTACCTTTGCCTTGGTGGCGCATAGCATGGGCGGGCTGGATGCCAGATATCTGATTAGCTATCTCGATCCGGATCACCGCATAAAAAGTTTGCTTACTGTTTCCACCCCGCACCGCGGCAGCCCATTGGCGGCATGGATGCTTGAATCGAACGGGCCGATTCCGGCCTGGTTTCGGTATATTGGCCGCCCGGCGCTGGATGAACTGACGCCAAGGGCATGTGCAGCCATGTCTATCCCGGACCGGGAGGATGTAGATTACGCTTCCTACGCGAGTTGCCGCCCTGCTGGGGAGCTTCCATTCTGGCTCAAACCCTATGGATGCATTATTTCCGAGGATAACGACGGAATGGTTCCACTTAGCTCCGCGCAATGGGGAAAATTTCGTGGCATCATGCGCGCGGATCACGTGGAACTGCTCGGGTGGAGTCTGAGCTTGCCTGATACTCGATCCGAGAGGCCTTTCGATCACCTCCGTTTTTGGAAACGGGCAGCCGCCGAGGCTATCGCAGCGGCAGAGGAAAAAACATGGTAAAGGAGACGAGCATGGATCAAAACGAGGGAAAGAAATGGCACATGCCCTGGTACGACTGGTCGATATTTGTGGTACCGGGTGCCTTTATTATCAGCCTTGGGCTCGAGTCCGCCCTTGGTTCTCCAACGGGCCCTGATGGGCTCGCGTACCGTGATTTCCGGGCTATTGCGCACTGGTTTGATCCGGTATTTTTCCAGTATAACCTCGTCATGACATTGCTGACGGTACTGGTCGTGCCATCGCTTGCTCTAAGCTATATACAAACCATGTCGAACCGGAAGGAACAGCGATTGCAACGCGAGGTTCCAGCCGAGCGTCGCGGCGAAATCCGCCGAAGGATGGGACAGCGCGCTTCCTTTAGCACCTATCGGGGGAGTGTCTGGCTGACCACGACTATCGTGCTACTTGGCACCTCGATCCTGCTGCTGTTCAAACCCATCTCTTCAGCAGGCGGAATGGGGGTAGATTTCAGTCTTGGCGCAAACATGCTGACGATGGGGCCTTTCGCAGAATTATACGAAAGAAATCCAGACGCATATTATTCCCACCTTATCCGAAACCAGATCGCTTTCCAGTTCGGTTTTCTGGGTGCATATGTCTATTTCATCGGCTCCGTAGTCCGCGCATACTTCACGATGGATCTGACTTCCCTCACTTTCGTCGATGGCGCCATCCGCATGATCGTCGCGAGCATACTGGCATTGGTGCTCTCCTTCGCCTTCGACTTCGCTTTCCCTACCGAGCTTAAATTAGCCTCTACCTCAGCCGTTGCACGTGACACCGATTCCATGCCTGCTGCCGAGTCTTCTCCCGCTGCCGCCTCGACCACTGGCGAGGCTGTACGAGATGGCGAACGGGGCGGCACACGGGGCGGTTCGCAGGGAAATTCTGACAGGGCAAGTGCAGCGCTTCCGGCAAGCCTGAGCCTGCTTCCAGTCATGGCCTTTTTCTTTGGCTTCTATCCGAAACGGGCGACCCTGGCAATCGAGCGTATCGCACTCACGGTAATGAAGGGTATCGTCTCCGACGATAGTTATCGCGCGCTTCCACTTTCCATGCTTGCGGGAATGAGCTATACACACGAACTGAGGCTGGAACGGGAGGGTTTCGATAATATTGAAAACCTGAGCAACGCCGATGCTGTGGATCTGGCGGTGCGCACCTGTTTCAGCTACGGCCAACTGAAACAATGGATAGACCAGGCTTGGCTTGCCACTCACCTGCGGGAAGATTATCCGGATTTCGTCCGGCGCACCAGTATTGCAAGTAGTGATGAACTGCGCCATTTTCTGGCCAGCTGCGATTCCGCAAAGGTCGATGGAGTGGAACAACTGGTGGCAGGGTTGTCGGCGGACCCTATGGCGAGTCCATCGTGGAAGGTCAGGCTGGCAGCAATCAAAATATTGCTTGATATCGATCCTGCTCTGCCGGAAAACCGTAGCAATCCGGATATTGGTGAGCATGGATCGGGCTGATATAGGCTCGGGTATTCTTCTGGAAGAATACCCGGGTTAAATCACAAGCATATCGACAAACTGATTGACCGGTGTTTCTTCGAGTTTTCCTGGATCAAGGCAGAGGTCGAATATTGCCTTTTGCTGCGTTGCCGGGAAACGACGCGCAAGATTGATTCTGAATTTTTCCTCCAGTAGCGGAGTGCCTTCGTTGCGGCGGAATCGGTGGCCAATGGGGTATTCCACGACGACCTCATCCAGTTTACTGCCGTCCTTGAATTCCACTGTCAGACCGTTGGCAATGGAACGCTTTTCAGGATCGTGATAATCCCTGGTGAATTGCGGATCCTCGACACACGTTATTTTTTCGCGGAGCTCGTCGATTCGCGGATCGGCGGCAACAGCGTCCTCGTAATCGGCAGCGGTAAGTCTTCCAAAAATAAGCGGCACCGCAACGATGTATTGAATGCAATGATCGCGGTCTGCAGGATTGTTGAGCGGCCCTTTCTTGTCGATGATGCGAATCGCAGCCTCGTGAGTGCGGATGATGATTCTCTTGATATCGGTGATTCGCTCCCTCAAATGGACGTGCAATTGCATCGCGCATTCTGCTGCTGTCTGGGAATGGAATTCGGCGGGGAAGGAAATCTTGAACAACACGTTTTCCATGACGTACGAACCCCACTGTTTGACCGGCCTCGGGAATTTGAACGATTGCTCCTTGAACAATACATCGTAAAAACCCCAGGTCTTGGCAGTGAGTGCCGAGGGGTAGCCCATTTCCCCTTTAAGCGTAATCAGCGCCAGCCAGACGGCCCGGCTGGTGGCATCGCCCGCCGCCCAGGATTTGCGCGATCCGGTATTGGGGGCATGGCGATAAGTGCGCAGCGATTGTCCATCCACCCAGGCCTGTGAAAGTGCGTCAACTATCTGGTCGCGGTTCCCGCCGAGCAAGTGCATCACGACCGCGACAGAAGCCACTTTCACCAGCACGACATGATCCAGCCCAACCTTGTTGAAACTATTCTCCAACGCAAGGCAACCCTGAATTTCGTGGGCCTTGATCATCGCCGTCAGCACGTCGCGCATCGCGAACGGTTTCTCTCCCTCGGCCACAGCCTTGCGCGAACACCAGTCCGCAACGGCAAGTATCCCGCCCAGATTATCCGACGGATGACCCCATTCCGCAGCCAGCCAGGTATCGTTGAAATCGAGCCAGCGAATCATCGTGCCAATATTGAATGCCGCCTGCACCGGATCGAGCTCGAATCGTGTACCGGGAATTCTCGCCCCGCCCGGCACCGTGGTTCCGGGAATGAGCGGCCCCAGCAGTTTGGTGCAAGCCGGGTAAGTAAGCGCTTCCATCGCACAACCCAGCGAATCCATCAGGCAATGGCGTGCGGTTTCGTAAGCAAGGGTGCTCGGGATATTGCGATCAACAACGTAATCCGCGATGTCCACCAGCACTTGATCGGGCTGGGGACGAATATTGGAGATAGAGAATGGCATATACGTATTATAAAACAGTGGCTAACAGTAAGTATCGTCTTTCCCGCGAACGGGAATCCAAGGTCTTTTTTAAGCTATTTGAACGCTGGTACTGTAATAAATGAATGATCGGCAGGAAGTAGGTCGGGCTCTGCCCGACAACTTTTTCGAGGGTGTCCTTGATTTTGTGTAATCGGGGAATTGTTTAATGCTGTGGCATACGCTCATCGAACATGATGGTAAATCGATTTAGTGCCGCTTTCCAGTTCTGAATCGGCATCGTCCATTTCTTGCTGAT
>NZ_FMUF01000053.1:0-1109 GCF_900100985.1 Nitrosospira sp. Nsp1 | reverse complement strand
TGATCTGCTAAGAATATTGTAGCCACCCGCTGAGTGAGTCTTCATGTTAATTTTGACATGGAGGCGAACATGAAGAAGCGATTTAGTGAAGAGCAGATCATTGGTATTTTGCGTGAAGGCGAAGCAGATGGAGCGGTCATCCGCGACATTTGCCGCAAGCACAATATTACGGAACAGACGTTTTTCCGCTGGCGGAACAAATATGGCGGGATGACTGTGTCAGATGCACGCAAGCTTAAGGATCTGGAGTCGGAGAATGCCAAACTGAAGAAGATCGTTGCCGAGCAGGTGTTGGCAATCGAAGGCTTGAAGGAAATTGCAGCAAAAAAATGGTAACCCCGGTAGCGCGGCGCGAAGCGCTGGCCCTGCTGAAGAATAAAGGTTTATCGGAGCGTGCGGCCTGCCGTATGACCGGGGTGAGCCGACAGGTTGGCAGCTACGAACTCAAGCAACCTGACAAGGATCGAATACTAACTGCTTCATTGGTTGAGGCATCGGGCAGATATCCGCGGTTTGGTTATCGGCGCATTGCTGTGATGACGTGCCAAAGTGCTGGCCGCGTATGGCGACTGTGGAATAGATTGGGACTGAATTTGCCCAAACGGCGGCCCAGGAAGCGGCGCTGTGGCACTGACATACGCATTCCTGGTGCAACCCGGCCAAATAATGTCTGGTCGTACGATTTCGTGCATGATCGTCTGGCTAATGGAAATCCACTCAAGCTGTTATGCGTGTTGGATGAGCATACGCGTGAATGCCTTGCAATCGAGGTCGGAAAATCTTTGCGCAGCCAGGATGTGATTCTGACCCTGTCGCGGTTAATGCGACTGTACGGGAAACCAGCATTTATTCGATCAGACAATGGAGCGGAATTTACCGCCACAGCAGTAATGAAATGGCTGCGAGACCAGAATATTGGACCGGCTTACATCAAACCGGGCAGCCCTTGGCAGAACGGATTTGTGGAAAGCTTCAACGGCAAACTGCGAGACGAATGCCTGAATCGCGAATGGTTCATAACGCGACACGAGGCAAAGATATTAATCGAGAAATGGCGGCAGTTCTACAACAACGAGCGTCCCCATTCTTCACTTGGCAATCGAACCCCG